>JANMBK010000047.1:0-3396 GCA_031360365.1 Methylophilaceae bacterium | reverse complement strand
TTCGATTTGTGTAAATGACCAGAACACCACAACGGCGCTTATAGTGGCAAAAAGAACTGCAAACAGCAAAAAAATAAGTGATTTGGCGTTTGTTTTAAAAAAAGCAAAAAAATCTTGCACAACAAAGTCTGGCAAAAATTTCGTTTTAATTTTAAGCGCAGGCACTTTGAAATCGCTGTCTTTAGTTGCATCGCTAGTCATGATAGCGTTGTCAGTGCGTTCAGCCATAGCTATCCTTTCTTGTTTTTTAATGCATGCAATAAGTTTTACCGCGATTAAATAATCAGATTCACATGAATTGAGGTAGCTTTAAGTTCTGATTAATTATTCTTTAAGTTCTGATTAATTATTCAAGATAAAAAATATTTTTAACATTATGGCTGCAAGAAATTTAATTATATGTGCGTTACCACACATACAGCAGGGTTAAGTTACCCTCTTTTCAATGATGTATTAATAGATGTATTGAGTTAGCTTAATGCTAGTATAAATTTTTCAAACAAATTTAAATTTAGCTAATTAAACTGTATTTATGTGCGTTATCAGACAGAGGCGCTTTAGCTGGCATGATATTTTTCTAATCATTATTTTTGGAGAGTTATCATGAGCCTTGATACCAGCTACAGTGACAATTTTAAACAAGAAAATATACGTGCAGACTTAGCCCAAAAGGGCTTTACACATGAAAGCTGGCGCGACAACGCCGATGTTCATTCATCCCCTTATTCTGCTGTTTCCTGGGGCGCTGTATTGGCGGGCGCAGTTGCTGCAGCAGCGCTGTCCCTTATCTTGATTATTCTAGGTGTAGGCTTCGGCATGTCATCAATTTCGGTGTGGTCTGGCCAAGGCATCAGTGCGATGACACTAGGCTTCACCAGCATTGCATGGCTAGCCTTCACTCAAATAATTGCCTATGGTATGGGTGGTTATTTGGCTGGCAGGCTTAGAACAAAATGGGTTTCAGTACACACCGATGAAGTGTATTTTCGCGATACCGCCCACGGTTTTTTAACATGGGCGCTAGCCTCATTACTCTGCGCAACCTTACTGACTTCGGTAATTGGCGCGATTGTTGGCGGTGCTGCAAAAACAAGTGCAACATTGACGGTTGCTGCATCAGCAGCGATTACTGGTGCTGCATCTAATGTGGATTTTTCCGCTATGGGGTCAAAAAGCTCAGCTTTATCAGCTGCTAATAATCCACTTAATTACACAGTGAGTACCTTATTTAGAAAAGATGGCGGGGGCAATATTGCCACGAATACCAGCCAAGATAATTTAAGCAGCACTGCAACCAGCAATGAACTTTCTAGCAACTTTCCACCTGCTGCAGCCAATGTTAGCAGTGCGTCATCAGGTACAACTAGTCAAACTGCAGAAGTGGCAAGTATCTTTGTAAACAACATGAATGCTGCAACTTTGCCACCTAGCGATGTTAAATATGCTGGGCAGTTAGTGTCACAACAAACTGGCATTACGCAAGAAGAAGCCGAAAAACGAGTGGCTATGACTTTTGCCACATTACAAGAAAAAAAGATGAATGCGGTGACGCAAGCAAAGGATGCGGCTGATACAGCACGTAGAGCCACTGCTTACGCCGCATTGTGGTTTTTTATCTTTTTATTAGTGGGTGCTTTTAGTGCCAGTTTGGCAGCGACGTGGGGCGGAAAATCCCGCGATAACTAATTTTTCGACCACTCATTTCCCACAACATTTAGTCCCTTAATTTAAACAACCTCATTCTAATCAGCACTGGAGCATATATGCGTTCAATATTACTTTTTTTAATTGGAATCCCAATACCCATCATTATTTTAATTGCACTTTTTACTTAGCTTAATAAGCCCTGATTTTCATATTACACAACTTAGGAGAAACACAATGTTATTAACGACTAAACAAACAAAACCACATAAAACAACCACCAATAGTTTTAAAGATGCCACCGCATTACTGAAAGCTGATCACAAATTGGTGGCCAGTTTATTTGCTGACTATGAATCGACTAATTCGAACAATAAGAAAAAACAATTGGTAGAAAAAATCTGCAAAGAACTATCCATTCACGCACAAGTAGAGGAAGAAATTTTCTACCCAGCCGTTCAAAAAGCCTTGAAAGATCACGAATTGGTGCCAGAAGCTATTGTTGAACACAACACTTTAAAAGACTTAATTGCCGCAGTAAAAGGCACCGAACCCAATGGGGATATGTATGACGCCAAAATTAAAGTGATGAGTGAATACGTAAAACATCATGTAAAAGAAGAAGAAAGCGAAATGTTTCCAGATGCGAGAAATACGCAATTGGATTTGGTTGAACTGGGTGCAAAAATGACCGAACGCAAAGGTCAACTTTCTAGCGAATATGTTTAATTCATTTTTAACTTTATAACATTAAGCGGTTTTATTTTTAGATTTCGCATTTGAAAGGATTATTCAATGGCAAAGCAGGCTCCCCCAACACCCCAAACTAAAAAATCGGCATCACAAGCGGTGAATCCTGATTTGACTGGTCTTACCCCATCCGCTTCGGATGATAATCGCTCGGATCAATTTGCAGGATTAGTCGCAGAGTTGCCAGGTGTATCGCTGACCACCAACCAAGGCTTATTGATTAGCGATAACCAAAACTCATTACGTGCTGGTGAGCGCGGGCCTACATTGTTGGAAGACCATATTTTACGTGAAAAAATCATGCATTTTGATCATGAGCGTATACCAGAGCGCGTGGTGCATGCACGTGGCGCGGCGGCACACGGCGTGTTTGAGCTGTATGAGAACATGAGCAAAGTTACTAAAGCGGGTTTTTTACAAGATGTGAATACTGAAACACCTGTGTTTGTGCGTTTTTCAACCGTGGCGGGATCGCGCGGTTCTGCAGACCTTGCCCGCGATGTGCGTGGCTTTTCGGTGCGCTTTTATACAGACGAAGGTAACTTTGATTTGGTCGGCAATAATATCCCAGTGTTTTTTGTGCAAGATGCGATTAAGTTTCCAGATTTAATTCACGCAGTTAAACCTGAACCCAATAATGAAATACCACAAGCCTCCTCCGCCCATGATACGTTTTGGGATTTTATTTCGATGGTGCCAGAAACCACCCATACCATTATGTGGGTGATGTCAGACCGCGGTATTCCGCGGAGCTATGCCAATATGGAAGGCTTTGGCGTGCACACGTTTCGATTTATTGATGCAGTAGGCAAATCTAGTTTCGTGAAATTTCATTGGAAACCAGTGGCAGGTGTGCAATCCTTAGTGTGGGATGAAGCAGTAAAACTCAATGGTAAAGACGCTGATTTTCTTCGGCGTGGCTTATGGGTGAGTTTTGAGCAAGGCAACTATCCCGAATGGGAATTGGGCGTGCAAATTGTAGCGGTAGAAGATGAGTTTAAG
>JANMBK010000016.1:0-8384 GCA_031360365.1 Methylophilaceae bacterium | reverse complement strand
TGCCCGTTTCTTTAATAATATCGCCCAAATAATAGTCAATCATTTGCAGCGCTAAATCTTCTAACAGTTTTTGCACCGAAGCGGCATAATGAATATAAGGATCATCAATCTCATCGCCACTGCGTTTTGGCCCCAGCCAATTAATCAGTTTTTGCGTGAAATAGAAACCTTTACCATTCTCTTTATAGCGGCGCAAACCCACTACATTCACATAGTCGGTATTGACGATCAGTTCACCATTTTCAAACTTGGCTAAACGACTGAAATCATATTTGCTGGCGTCGCCAAATGGTGCCATGCCCATCACTTTAAATTCGCCATCCAGCATATCAAAACCTAAAAATTCAGTAATGGCGCCATATAAACCTCCTAACGAATCTGGGTCATAAAACTCTTTTATTTTGTGGATTTTGCCATGCTCGCCATAGCCAAAAAAGGTGGTGGCGTATTCGCCTTTACCATCGATGCCAACGATGGCCGTTTTTTCGGTGAATCCGCTTAAATGGTAAGCACTTGAAGCATGCGCCAAGTGATGCTCTACAGGCACAAATTTGGCCTTAGTTAAGCCCAGTTCTTGCATCAGTTTCAATGATTTATCGCGATTACGGCGAAAGCGGCGGTTGCCATTAAAAATCGCGTCCAAGGCGCGATCTGGGGCGTACCAATAGCGCTTGGCGTAATGCCATCGCGCGTTGCTAGATAGTGGGATTTCGCCGTAAGGAAACGCCACAATATCCACTTGTTCAGGCTTGATACCGGCTTGTTTTAAGCAGAACTTTGCGGCCTCGTAAGGGAATTTATTTTTGGCGTGTTTATCGCGAATAAAGCGTTCTTCTTCCGCCGCTGCAATAATTTTTCCATCAATTAAAATTGCGGCCGAGGCATCATGCCCCAGCGCGCCCGAAATGCCTAATGTAATCATCCTAAAACCATCATTTATATAAATTCTTTATTGGTTGCAATGCCTGCTTTAATCAGCATTGAGTCGTCGGGGTATACCACTTTAAATGTCTTCACAAACGCATTATACAGGGCATTATCATTCTGCCAATTTTGCATAAAACGTTGCAAGTCGCGTACATGCGCGGCAATATTGGGTTTGCGATGCTGGCGCATACTGTCTAAATCAATTAATGCAGGCTGTGTATCCCGCATTTTGATATTGGTCGCTTTCATATCGCCATGCGATACTTGCAGCAAATAAAGCTTGTAAAAAAGCGTCACGATATTTTTTACCGCCTCAGCGCGCTGTGTCCTATCTTGTGTTTGGACAAAATATTCTGTCACATCGGGTATGTCTAGGTATTCCGCCAAAAAATAGGCTTTACTGCGCAGACCAAAAGTGCGTTGCTCATAAAGGGCAATCGGCTTGGCGGTGGCAATATTTAAAATGGTGAGGCGATGCGCATTGGCCCAAGAAACGGCGGCACGACTAGGTCGAAACGCGCGGCTGATACCATGCCAAAAACTCTTAATGTTGTAACGTTTAACGACTATTTTTTTGTTGTCAAATTCTGCCAGCGCCACGGTACTCGTATTGCCATTTTTTAATAGATTGTGCGGTTGTATCAAAGCGTCTAGTGCAACGATATTAGCAGGCATGTTAATATTAGCATGGCTGGAAGCCGCAATAAATAAGCCTCGTACGGCAGTAATATTCACATCGGTGCATTGCCTAAAAACTTTTTTATCCGCATAGTAACCTGCTACCTGCTGGCGATGCTGATTTGCCATGTTGGCGAGCGTGACTGGCTCCAAGTCACTTTTCCAAGTACTCGCTGCTGAGTAGGTGTCCACTAAAATTGCCTGCCATTTTTCAATATCTAACACATCAAATTTAGACCAGATTACCGCCAAATTTTGCAGTGCTTGCTTGCTAGTTAAATGAGCAAACTTGCGAATGCCATCACCATCTAACGTGTAGGTTTTGTCATCGGAGACCAGAAAATTCTTCAGGTATAAATCGGTTTGCAACAAGCCTGCGTTATGGTGCTTGGCAACTTCAGCCACTATTTTTGTGGCTAAAGCTAATCGATGATTTTGATTTTGATTTAAGTCCTGCCAAACTTGCTCTACATTATTGGCAGGGATGATCGCCTCAAAAATAAGAACGTTTAATATATTTTCTGGCGCGCTTTCGTCTGTGGCCTCACCTTGATACAACATACGCGGCGTGTCAATATTTGCCTCCATCAACCACTTTACGCCAGCTGCATCGCGCCCAGCATATTTGCTGGCATTTTTACCAAAAAACAGTTTGGCATATACGGGCTTACCTTGCCACAAGGCTTGGCACACGACACGCTTGTTGGGGACAACACGCACCACTTTTTGGCATGTCAAAACCGTTAAATCAGCTAATTGCAACACAAAATCTGCAGGGCACGGCTGTTTAAATTGGGGCAAAAAATTAGGCATGGCTGATTTTTTTATCAATAAAATCAAAATAAGTTTTTGATTTTTTGTTGTAGTTTAGTCAACCAGTTTTCATTCTCGCCAAACATTTTTTTTGCACGTTTATCACGTTTTTTGGCCAGTTTTTTTGCGTCTGCAATATTTTTTGCCGTGTCGTTGGGGCGTGCCACATAATTAGTGTGGCGCGATTCACCGGTATCATTGGCAATGGGCAACGCGGTGTAATAATAGAGTGCGATGGATTTACGGGTAATGTCAGGCGGTGTGGTGAGCGGCTCCGGATGGCCGTGAAAGCTATCCGCATCGGTATTAAAAATCACGCAGCGATTAAACAAGGGCGCAACCGCTTTTACCTTATTTTGCATGGATTTGTCCCACAACTCCAACTTACCGCCATAAGCGTCTTGCCAATTTTTATTGAGGTAAATGAGCACATTCACCCGTCGAATCAACTGCAAGCCTTCGTTGACGCGAAAATCGGCATGAATACCCAGTAGGCCCCCAGTAGAAATCTCATGAAAGCCACCGCCGGCAAAATACGGGTCTGGCAACAAGCCTTGAATGTTGGTGATGCCCTCCATAAACCTGAGCATGGCGGCTGAATTAAAAAAGCCAAATAGGCTGCGGGTAAACTCATCGCAATCGGCGGGCAGTACTTGGCGTTTAAACTGGCCGCCATAACCTTTTTGGTAGATTTTATCGTGCGCTTTTTTATCTATGGGAAAGTGCTGTAATATTTGCTCGGCCAAATCAGCTGGCAAAAAATCATCAATGACCGCATGGCAAAATGGCTCAGCAAAAGCATAATCATCCATTAGCGATTGACCAATTTCAAGCGCCTTATCATCATCCAACAGCAAACCTTGCTGGGTTTGAATCGGTAAAAAGCCTGTCATATTTTGGGTCATATTAACAATCAGTTATTGATACTTTTTCAGAAGCGCCAACTTACGCTTCACTCGCCTGTTCATGTCATCATAACCCGCCACCAACCCCACGGTGCCGGCTTCTACGTGGTCTAAATATCTAAACAATTGCATGGCGGAAATATGCTTGATTTCACGTCCAGTTTCAAGCGCAATATCTTGCAACGCATACCCTGGAATGCGGTTTTGCAAAAAAAAAGTGAGTTTATTTTCTTTCATCCAGCGCACATCCCACAGCGCAAAGAAACTTTTAATGTATTGTTCTTTGTATGGTTTTGGCTCCCGACCATCAACACCCAGAAAGCGCACTACGCGGCGCGAATAGTGCTTGCAAAAACGAGACGCTAGGCGCCAATAGCTACGTAAATAGCCGCGATCAAGCTGCTCTAAACAGCCAATCGCCACCCTATTCGGCTTACTTTGCAAATAAGCCAATAACATCTCAAACACTTTTGGCTGGTAAATGAACGTGTCGGTATGCATTAAATACAAATACTGGCAGTTGATTTTTGGCAGCACTAAATCTAACGCATGGCCGTGCGCGGCAAATCCTTCTTCTTTACCCACAGACTTGCGCTCTATCAAATGTATCCAATCTAGGCTGCGCAAATAATCTGTACTGGCGTCTTGTGAGTCGTTATCCACCACCCAAACTTCGGTGGTGTTTGCTATTAAGCCAGCATCTATATGCTGCTTTAACAAAGACAAACTAATCTTGGTAAGCGCTAAGGTTTTGTAATTCACCATTACAATGGCAAAGTTTGGCACAATAGCTAAGTCTGGTTTTTTGTCGGTCATATCAAAATCGCTTAAGCTCGGTTAGCGCGGCGTGTAATCATGTTACTTAGCAGTTTATCAAAAAAACTTAGCTCGTTTTTTTCTAAATAACTTTTGATTAATAATAGCTTACTTCCATCATCCCAACCAATTGCATGCCTTGAAAATGCAGCCAAATCAAAATAGGCACGATACCAAGCCAGCGGCGAAAAACGCGCTTTTTCTAAATCAATCAGCGCAATTTCAGGTGTGGTATCTAATGTTGACTGTGCATTTTTAACAAAAATATGCTTTGGATAAAGCGCGCGATGTACCATTCCAGCATCGTGAAACCGCTTAATTTCTGTAGCCACTTTTTTGACTAAGTTGTGTTGTTGCGCCAACTGCAATTGATTTAAATGAATCGTGTCGAGTGGCACAAAATCGGTTAAATCTTCTGTAATTAAAATGGCTTGATTGGCGGATGTGCTTTCTGCGTAATACACCACTTTTGGTGCTCCAATATTGTGCTTTTGTAAAAAAGTTAAATTATGAAACTCGCGCCTAAAAGTGGGCTCGCCCATGATTGGATGCGCCCAGCTTTTGCGGCCGTGATTTTGCTGCTTTTTCACAAAAAAAGTGAAGCTTTTACCATCCACCGCTTGCAGCAATAGCTTACCCACACCGCTAAAGCCGCCACGGCGCTCGTTTGGTGGCTCAAACCAGGCAATTTCTCGGCTCCAAATGGCAGCAAAATCGGCCAGTTGGTGCTGCGCAAATAGTTGTTGATAATAGTTAGAGTGGAACAAGGGTGAAAATATTACCAAGACTAGAAAACCTAAATTATAACAGCCAACCTGCGCTTTAAGCGGCGCAGATGCAGTTTCGCGCTTATCACGTATAATTGCTGACCATGTTGTCCTTGATTTTAAAACCGCTTACTTACTTGCCGCTACGCGCATTGCATAGCCTAGGTTTTTGTTTAGGTGGGCTGCTCTTTTATTGTATGCCACAGGCCAAAAAGCATGCCATCGCGAATATTACGCAAAGCCAACTAGCTAACAATCCAGTAGAGGTAAAAAAAATAGCACGCAAAAGCTTTACTGAACTTGGCAAAACCATATTTGAAACACCGTTGATTTGGCAAAAAAATGAGGCGGATTTATTGCCTTTGGTGCGGCAAGTATACAACTGGGATGTTGTGCAAAATGCGCTGAAAGCTGGCAAAGGCATCATTTTTCTCACACCGCATTTAGGTTGCTTTGAAATCACCTCTATTTATTATGGTAGTCAGCATCCTATTACGGTATTGTATCGCCCACCAAAGTTAAAATGGCTAGAGCGCCTTATTCTAAAAGGCCGTGCGCGCACCGGTGTTACGCTGGCTGAAGCCAATGCTGGTGGCGTACGTAAGCTGATGCGAGCACTCAAACATGGCGAGGCCATAGGTATTTTGCCCGACCAAATCCCTGCGGCAGGCGAAGGAGAATGGGCAGATTTTTTTGGCAAACCTGCCTATACCATGAGTTTAGCCAGCAAACTGGCCGAGAAAACGGGTGCAACGGTGATTATGGGTTATGGCGAGCGCTTAAAAAACGGCGCGGGTTTTGATATTCATTTAACTAAAATTGAAAGCATTGCCACACCCACCTTGCTGAACAAGGCGATTGAACAACAAATTACGCAAAGCCCCAGCCAATATTTATGGAGCTACAATCGCTATAAAGTAAGAAACCATGCGCTTAAAAACCAGCCGCAGCAGATTAATGAATAGCTGTTTTTTCTTTTGCTAAACGCTGTTGAAATTTTTGGCTATTAAATTTAGCTAATAATTGTTGCGCACGCGCTTCCACTTTTGCCCAAAAAACAGTCGTTTGTGGCAAATAGTGTTGCTTCCACATGTTTAAATCTTGCGCATTTAAGCCGTTTTGCAACATTGAAAAAAACAAGCCAGCCATATCTTTCATCACCACATCACCGTTTGGCGACTGGTTTTGCAACATGCGATGCAAATCGATTAAGTGCAAATCGTAATGATTAGCTAATGCGTTTTGACGGCTTAGCACAAAATGGCATAGATAAAAATCGCGGTGAGCTAACGCTTTGCTTTGGCCAGCACCGTGCAGTTTGACCGCAATTTTTGCGACTTCCGTCAACATTAAGCGTTTAGATTCATCTGTCATCGGATACGTTTTACTGTCTTGCAACATTTCTTCTAGCGAGACACTATCGCCCAAATCTTCTGTTAAAACAAATGATTGCATGGTTGCAGGGCTACAGCCGCGTTGGCCATAAGCCACCAACGGCGTGGTAGCAATGCCAATTTCGTCTAACTTTTGTATTGCGCGTACTTCAGTCATCGAGCCTAAAATCGGCAATTTTAGGCTCGACAAGTTTTTAAAAATCTCAGCCCAGCCCACGCCAAAATGCTGCTTAATAAAGTAGTTTTTGTTATTTATTTGCACGCGCATGGTTTTGCGTCCTGGCACATCGCGAAATGCCTTGCCTTGCAAATGCATCATGGCTTGAAAAATATCACCTTGGAAATGGGCTTTTATCTCGTCAGGCACAAATAAAATCGACTTAAACATTACGCACTTTCTTGGCTTCAGCCAACCTGATTAAAACTTGTGCTTCAGCACTACCGTCATTTTCTTGCATCAGTTTTTGCGCTTGTTTTAAACCATTATCTGCCCATATTTGCCTGTGTTCACTGGTGCGTATTTGTGCAAACAGCGCATTCAAATTGGCCTGCTCAAATGGCATTTCGCACACCAGCCCTGCGTTGGCATCGCGCACATAATGCGCGTAACCACAACTTGCGGTTACTAACATCGACGTATGGCTGGCCATGCCTTCTAAAATCACCAAGCCAGTATTTTCGCGATACGCAGGGTGAACGCAAACATCGGCGCCTTGCATCAATTGCGGAATATCTGGCCGCCCTTTTGAAACTTCTACATGATTTTGCAAACCTAGTTTTTCTGCCTTTTTTCTAAATTGCTTAGGATTATCTTGCCCGACAGCAATCAAGCGGGTATTGGCTCGAATCGAAGCGGGCAAAGCGGCCAATGCCAAAATAGCGCGATCTAAGCCTTTCATGGCAAAACCAGAGCCAGTCAGTAAATACACAAAATCATCTGCCCCAAAATTAAATTGTTGACGTAAATAAGTACGCATTTCTTGCTTAGGTTTTAGTGCAAAACGCTCTGGTAACAAACACGGTGGAATATAATGAAAACGTGCCGCTTGCGTGCCATACCACTTGGCAAAATGCGGCTGTTCAGATAAAGAAACCGCTAGAATCTCCGTGTTAGATTTGCTGGCAAACACCGCTTTTTCGCACGCAGCAAACCATTTATAGCGCGGCAAAAGCCGATACAAAAAGTTGCGCTGTTTATGCGCGCGCTCAATAAAACAGGGGTCGGCAGCAAAGTGCGCATCTAGCCCCGCCATGCGATTGTAGCCAAAAATATAATCAAAATTGGCTTGGTTTATTAACTTAAAGGTCGCGTCGATAAACTTTTGATAGCGCGTGTAATTAAACCAGCCTGTTTGCGGCAACACATGTACTTTAATTTCAGCCGAAACATCGCCCTGCCAGCTCATGGTAAAGATTTCCACAGTGTGGCCACGCTTGGTGAGTTCATTGGCTGTGCGCAGCATATCGCGCTGCATGCCGCCAAACGGAAAGTACTTAAAAATGATAAAGGCAAACTTCATGACTTAATTAGACGTTTTTCAATACATGAAAAAGTTTAATTGTATGCGAAAATGTGGGCTATGCCGCGCATTCTACTTGTTAAAACTTCTTCGCTGGGCGATGTTATCCACAATTTACCTGTGGTGAACGATATTTTGCAGCATACGCCACAAGCGCAGATAGATTGGCTGGTTGAGGATAGTTTTGCAGATATTCCACGTTTACATCTCAATGTGAACCAAGTATTTACGGTGGCGATGCGACGTTGGAAAAAGCACATTTTTAGCCAAAAAACTTGGCAAGAAATTGCCGCGTTTAAAAAATTTATTAAGCAAAATCAATACGACGCGATTATCGACACGCAAGGCTTGTTAAAAAGCGCATTGATGACAAAGCAAGCAAATGGCATGAAACATGGTTACGATAAACAATCCATCCGTGAGCCGCTTGCCAGTTACTTTTACGATAAAACTTACAACATTTCATACAATCAACACGCCGTTACGCGCAACCGCACACTGGTTGCCATGAGCTTGGGCCACACAGTGCCTACCAATGCCCCCGATTATGCTATTAGCGCACCA
>JANMBK010000291.1:0-23441 GCA_031360365.1 Methylophilaceae bacterium | reverse complement strand
AAAGATATGTGGATTTAATTACCAGCGAAGAAACCCGTGCCACCTTTATTGCGCGCAGCAAAGTGGTGTCGGCGATTCGCAATTTTATGATTCAAAATGATTTTTTAGAAGTTGAAACGCCGATGCTACACCCCATTCCTGGCGGTGCATCGGCCAAACCATTTATGACACACCATAATGCGTTAGACATGCAAATGTTTATGCGCATTGCGCCAGAGCTGTATTTAAAACGATTAGTTGTTGGCGGTTTTGAGCGTGTATTTGAGATGAACCGCAACTTTAGAAATGAAGGCTTAAGCGTTCGGCATAACCCAGAATTTACCATGATGGAATTTTACGCGGCTTATACCGATTACCATTGGTTGATGGATTTTACCGAAGATTGCATTCGCGCTGCCGCCATTGCTGCACGTGGCACGGCAGTGATTTCATACGATGGAAAAGAAGTCGATTTAAGCAAGCCATTTGAGCGTTTAACTATTGTGGGCGCAATACAAAAATATGCACCGCAATATAGTTTAGAGCAGTTAAACGATGCCAAATTTTTACGCGCAGAAATTTTAAAACATGGCACTAAACCGTTTGACCATGCAGGTTTAGGCGCGCTGCAATTGGCGCTGTTTGAAGAGGTTGCTGAAAGCCAATTGTGGCAACCGACTTATATTATTGATTACCCCGTTGAGGTTTCGCCGCTTGCGCGTGCAAGCGACAAAAACCCAGAAATCACCGAGCGCTTTGAGCTATTTATTACAGGCCGCGAATTTGCCAATGGCTTTAGCGAGCTAAACGATGCAGAAGATCAAGCCGCGCGTTTTCAAGCGCAGATGAAAGCCAAAGAAGCGGGCGATGCAGAGGCCATGTACTACGATGCGGATTTTATTCGCGCTTTAGAATACGGCATGCCGCCAACAGGTGGCTGTGGCATTGGTATTGATCGATTGGTGATGTTGATTACTGACTCGCCCAGTATTCGCGATGTGATTCTGTTCCCACATATGCGGCCTGAAAGTTAAATTAAGCCAATAACATTGCCGAGAGAAAAACAATGCTCTGTGAGCCAGTATTTATGCTGCTTGCAGAGCATTGAGATAAGATGCGTTAAATTTAGCTGGTTTTAAATCGTTTGCACAGACATTTAAGCAATTTACATTAAAGCAATTTAGCCAAAAATCTACATACCAAAAAATCTACTTAGCAAAAAAACCACATGGCAATAGGTGGTTTTTTGTTATTTGTCACAATACTGTCATATTTTCTCTCTAATATTTGCACAGGTTAATTATGTCAATAAGGAAAAGATGATGATGTTAAAAAGTTTGAGTATTGCGGCATTAATGGCAACAGCATTTGCCAGTGGTTATGTACAGGCTGCGGATAAAATTATTAAAATTGACGGCTCTAGCACGGTGTATCCAATTACTGAGGCGGTCGCAGAAGAATTTCAAAAATCAACAAAAATTAAAGTAACCGTGGGCGAATCTGGTACGGGCGGCGGCTTCAAAAAATTCTGCCGTGGTGAAACCGATATTTCTAACGCATCACGTCCTATCTCACAAAAAGAAATTGATGCTTGTAAAGAAGCAGGTATTCAGTTTATTGAGTTGCCAATTGCTTTTGATGCGTTAACCATTGTAGTGAACGACAAAAATGACTGGGTAAAAAGTATCACGGTAGATGAATTGAAAAAAATCTGGGGCCCAGGCTCTAGCGTTAAAACTTGGAAACAAGTCAACCCAGCTTACCCAGATAAAAAATTAGGTTTATATGGCCCAGGTACTGCGTCAGGTACGTTTGATTATTTTAGTGAAGCCATTAACGGTAAAGCTAAAGCACACCGTACTGATTACACGCCATCAGAAGATGACAATGTTTTAGTAAAAGGCGTAACAGGTGATGTTGGCGGTATGGCATATTTTGGTATGGCGTATTACGAGGAAAATAAAGATAAGTTACGCGCAATTCCAGTTGCAGTAAAAGCAGGTTCACCAGCTGTGTTGCCTTCTGCTGCAACTGTTGAAGATGGTACATATCAACCGCTTGCTCGCCCAATCTTTATTTATGTGAATGCCACAGCAGCAGCATTTAAACCAGAAGTAAAAGCATTCGTTAACTTCTACTTAGATAACGCGCCAGTGCTAGTAAAAGAAGTGAAATACGTGCCATTACATACAGAAGACTACGTAGCAGTTAAAGCACACTTTAAATCAAATAAACCAGGCACAGGTTTTGGCGGTAAAAATGAGATAGGTATTAAAGTTAAAGATTTACTCAACAAAATTCAATAACGTTTGATGTGAAGTTTTAATAAAAAGGGCGGCAATGTCCGCTCTTTTTTTGAGCCATATTTTTTATAGCAAGATTGATTTTGTGCTGGCAGCAATTTTATACAAGAACCAACGAATACATATTTTTTCAGCTAAAATGAAGGTATCTTTTATATGAGTGCAGTTGTCCAAATGATTAACCAACCTGTTAATTTGACTATTAGTCCACGCTTGGCTAAAAACGTAGGTAGAAACATTAAAGAGCGTATTATTGAGTTCATTTTAATGCTAGCTGCGCTTTCTGCGGTGGCAACTACGCTGTCCATTGTAGCTATTTTGTTGTACGAATCGTTAAGCTTTTTCAAAACAGTTTCTATTGTCGATTTTTTTACCGATACGCAATGGACACCTTTATTTGAAGATGCGCATTACGGCATTTTGGCTTTGGTTTCTGGCACACTCACCACCTCTGCCATTGCGCTTTCCGTGGCTATTCCAATTGGTACGATTAGTGCCATTTATTTATCTGAATTTGCCAGCCACAAAACACGTGAAATTGTTAAGCCTTTGTTAGAGCTGTTAGTGGGCGTGCCTACTATTGTGTTTGGCTACTTTGCATTACTCTTTTTAACGCCTATTTTGCAAAAGTTTTTCCCCGATTTGCCAGGCTTTAATATGCTCAGCGCAGGCATAGTCATGGGCATTATGATTGTGCCTTATATTGCATCGTTGGCAGAAGATGCCATGCGCGCTGTGCCAATGGCCATGCGTGAAGGTAGTTATGCGATGGGGGCAACACGCTTTCAAACGGCAATTCGTGTGGTTACGCCTGCCGCTATTTCAGGTATCGTTGCGGCTTACATTTTAGGCATATCGCGCGCAGTGGGTGAAACCATGGTGGTGGCGGTAGCTGCAGGGCAACAGCCTATTGTGAGCTTTAACCCGATGGAAAGTGCAGCAACCATTACGGCGTATATTGTGCAGGTGGCATTGGGTGATTTGCCACACGGCAGCATTGGCTACCAAAGTATTTTTGCTGCCGGTTTAGTACTCATGATAATGACGTTATTTTTTAATGTGATAGGTCACATGATTCGAAAAAAATATCGCGAGCATTATTAAAAAATTGAGATAGTAATTAACATAAAAATCTGACGTAAAAATTGAATTGATGAACCTATTATGACAACTCAGACAGATCTAACACAAACGCCAATATCACAAGCGACGGACTCACAAGCGCCAGCGCAAGCTTCAGTTCTTAAAAATCTCGATGCCGTACGCGCGATGATTAAGCGCCACAAGCTTAATGATTATATTTTTTCAGTCATCGGTTTGCTTGCTTTAATGATGGCACTGCTAACATTGCTGGTGCTGTTTGGTGATTTGGTCATAGACGGTTTTACACGCTTTAACTTGCAATTTTTAAGTGAATTCCCATCACGCCGCGCGGCCAATGCAGGCTTGTTGTCAGCATGGGTAGGCTCTGCATTGGTGATGTTAGTCACTTTTCTGGTAGCAGTGCCAATGGGCGTAGCAGCAGGACTTTACCTTGAAGAATATGCGCCAAAAAATTGGTTTTCAGACCTGATTGAAATTAACGTCACTAACCTTGCAGGAGTACCGTCCATTGTTTACGGCCTGTTAGCGCTCGGTTTGTTTGTGTATATTTTAGGTTTAGGCCAAAGCATACTAACAGCGGGCTTAACCTTAGGCTTGCTCATTTTGCCTATTGTCATTGTGTCTACACGCGAATCAATCCGTGCCATTCCTATTGCCATCCGTGAAGCAGCATATGCAGTTGGCGCTACTAAATGGCAAGTAGTGTACGACCATGTATTGAAATATTCTTACGGCGGAATATTAACTGGCGTCATTATTGGCATGGCACGCGCACTAGGTGAAACGGCACCAATTATTACCATTGGTGCACTCACATTTATTGCTTTTTTACCGCCATCGCCTTTGACAGAGGTTGCGCCTTTTATCAACTTTGAATGGTTAAGTTCAGGCTTTACCGTGTTGCCTATACAAATGTTTAACTGGCTTTCTCGCCCTGACCACGCTTTTCATATCAATGCTGCCGCCACAGGTGCACTCATTATTATCGTCACTTTGTTGATGAACGGAACGGCAATTTACCTGCGCTACAAGATTCGAAAAAACATTAAATGGTAAAAATTACTCTATTAATTCTCAAGCTTCATCGCAATATTTTGTTGCTCATAAAAAATCTTCGCTTACATAATACTGCATATGCGGCGCCCAATTTTTTACTCACGCCGCGTATTGCAGCGAAACTTGAATTTAAAAAAGCAATTTAGAATTAGGACAAAATGATTAACTCAAAAACTCCAATTAAAGCAGAGTCTCGCAATTTAAACTTTTTTTATAGCAATGGCATGCAAGCGCTTAAAAGCGTCAATATGCCTTTGTATGAAAATAAAATTACCGCGCTGATTGGCCCTTCTGGCTGTGGAAAATCGACATTTTTGCGTTGTTTTAACCGCATGCACGATTTATATCCCGGCAATAAATACCAAGGTGAAATTGTCATGCATCCAGACAACACCAATATTTTAGAGCATGGAGTTGACCCAATTGAAGTGCGCATGCGCATTAGCATGGTGTTTCAAAAGCCCAATCCTTTTCCTAAAAGTATTTACGAAAACGTAGCTTATGGTTTACGTGTGCGCGGGGAAAGTAATAAACGCATGTTAGATGACAAAGTAGAAGAGGCCTTAAAAGGTGCGGCTTTGTGGAACGAGGCGAAAGATAGGCTACAAGATTTAGCGTTTAATTTATCTGGTGGGCAACAGCAGCGTTTGTGTATAGCGCGTGCATTGGCAACAGATCCGGAGATTATGTTATTTGATGAGCCAACATCGGCGCTAGACCCAATTGCCACCGCGAACATTGAAGAGTTGATGTCTGAGTTGAAGCAAAAGTTAACCATTTTAGTCGTTACCCATAACATGCAACAAGCTGCACGGGTATCTGACTACACCGCTTATATGTATTTAGGTGAGCTGATGGAATATGATGATACTAATACTATTTTTACGCGCCCAAGCCGTAAAGAGACGGAAGACTACATTACGGGCAAATTTGGTTAAGCAAGTTTGCTTAAGTGAGTAGTGATAAGCTATAAAAATGATAAAAGGATTTAAACATGCAATCTGAACATATATTTAAACAATACGATGCTGAGCTAGAATCGGTGCGCGCTAAAGTGCTAGAGATGGGCAGCTTGGTTGAGCAGCAAATAGTGGATGCGATGGAGGCCTTGACTAAGGGCAACGTAAGCCTTGCAAAAAGCGTGATTAAAAAAGATGGTCTAGTCAACACACTAGAAGTGCAAATAGATGAAGATTGTAGCCACATTATAGCGCGCCGCCAGCCTACTGCAGGCGATTTGCGCATGGTATTAATGATGGTAAAAAGTATTACTGACCTTGAGCGTATTGGTGATGAAGCAGCAAAAATTGCACGCTTTGCACTTAAATCAAGCGAAACAGAACGTAAATTAACGCCGCGCTTTGTAGAAATTAAAGCCATGGCAAGCACCGCAAAAGATATGCTACACATGGCCTTAGATGCATTTGCTCGCTCAGATGCCACTAAAGTGATTGAAATTGCACACATGGATGAAGAGGTAGATGAGCAATATCAAGCTGCTATCCGTCAACTGATTACTTTCATGCTGGAAGACCCTCGCACTATTTCTATCTCACTAGAGGTGCTGTTTATTGCCAAAGCCGTCGAGCGTATTGGTGATCATGCAAAAAATATTTCTGAAAATGTGGTGTATATGGCGCATGGTAAAGATGTGCGGCACATTAGTGTAGAGGATATGCAGTCCCAGATAACTCAATAAAAGTTTGGCAATGTAAAAAACCGTTTGCTATAGCTAGCAAGCGGTTTTTTAATTTCCGCGTCATATTTCTGTCGCATTGGCTGCTTAACATGACAGTTTAATTAAAATTTGCATTAACTCATTCTCTAGGAAATATTATGTTTATTCTGTTAAAGCCGTTCGTAATAGCTCTGACCTCTACATCTTTAATACTAAGCTTCACACTGCAAGCGGCAGAACTCGATTTATCAGCATTACCAACAACGCCAAACGACAATAAACGTGCAAGCGTATTAGCTACCTACCAGTTACCCGCAACTGATGTATCAACGTTAAACCCTGGTATAGACTTAGGCGATTTTGCTGCTGCTGCAAAAAATGGTTACCCAAATCCTAAAATTCCAGGGATTGGCTCAGCATTGGTGCCCGTGCCCAATAAACCCAATGAATTTTATATGATGACAGACCGAGGTCCTAACTTTGATAACACCAATAGCTCGGGTAAATCGCATGGTAAAACCTTTCCGCTGCCAAAATTCACCCCTGCAATCGTGCATGTAAAGCTTGATCAGGACAAAGTTGAAATCATTCGCGCCATCCCAGTGGTGGACAATAACGGAAAGCCAGTCACAGGCATTAGTAATAACAAAGATGATGAGCTTCCATACCCAAGTGACAACAGTTCGCCTATGGGCTTTAATGTTAACGGTATTGACCCCGAAGCCATGCAATTGCTACCCAATGGTAACTTTTTAATCTCAGAAGAATACGGCCCAAGCATCGTATTGGTGGATACTAACGGCAAAGTATTGATGCGTTATGTGCCTGTAGGTAAAACTTACGCAGGTGTTAATTATCCAGTAAAAGCCATCTTGCCAGCCATATACAAAGAACGCCGTGGTAACCGAGGTTTTGAAAATATCAGCCTAACGCGAGATGGAAAAACAGCTTACGTGACACTGCAAAGTCCAATGGGCAATGCGAAAGACAAAGCTTTTGAGAAAAGCCGCGTCGTGCGCATATTAAGTTTGGATGTTAGCCAGCCAGAAGATGCAAAAGTGACGGGGATGTTTTTAGTATTGCAAACGGAAAAATCTGCCTACCCAGATACGGATAAGCAAAAAGACTTGAAGTACTCAGATGCGGTGGTTATTGGGCAAGATAAAATTTTGCTGTTAGAGCGCGCAACCAAAAAAGTTAAACTGATTGTGGCTGATTTAAGTGCAGCTACCAATGTGTTAAACCATGCGGATACTAACAGCCTGCTATTTGAAAAAGAAGGTGAGAACCTAGACAAGCTTGCCATTAAACCTGCACAAACCCGCGAGGTGTTTGATAGCCGTGATGTGTTTTTTCAAATTGATACCGATAAGTTGGAAGGCTTAGCGGTGCTTACTCCTGGCGTTGTTGCCATTAGCAATGACAATGACTTTGGCATTGGGGATGACAATTTAAATGAATATCCAAGCAAAGTATGGGTGATTCGCTTGGGTAAAAATTTGCTGCCAAATTAAGCGTTGTATTTGTGCAACACGACGTTGTTAATGACGTTTTGTCATCAAAGTGTCACAAAAAAACACCAAAATTCTCTTGTTGAAAAAACACTAATCTTAACTGTCCAAACAAGGGGATTTTAATGAATTTTAAATTACGTAATTTGGTTGCTAGCACACTAGCAAGCACATTTTTGCTAGGATTTGCCAGTGCTGCTATAGCCGATAGCACAGACGATATTGTGAATGCGTTGATGGCAAAAGGCGTACTGACTGAAGAAGAAGGTGCGCTTTTACTAAAAGGGCGCTCTGGCGAAAAAGAAGCATCAGATAAGAAAAAAGAATCAGGTGTATCAGCTAAATTTAAAGATGGTTTAAGTTTTGAAAGCGGCGATGGTAAATTTAAAGCATCAATTAATGGTCGCGTGCACGCCGACTACCGCTTTTTTGACTATAACGACGGCGCTACTAATTTCCTAACAGTCCCGGTTCCAGCAGCAATTACATTTAATGGAACAAATGCGGCGGCAGTTGCAACAAATACTGCAGCTATTGCAGCTGCAAATGCTACAAACAATGCTAGGGTTGGAAACTCAATAGCCAATACCAATGGCGTAACCGATACTTTTGATATTCGCCGCGCGCGCTTAGGTTTCAAAGTAGCCTTTAAAGACTATTACGAAGCTGAAGTGGTGGCCGATTTAAGCAACACGACCACCTTAGATGTTGGTTACTTAAACGTTGCTTGGTGGAAACCTGTGCAGTTCCGCTTTGGTCAATTTAAAATGCCAATGAATCTGGAAGAGCTCACTAGCTCAAACAACATTGATTTTATGGAGCGTTCATTTGTTAACCAATTAGCGCCACAAAAAGAAATTGGCTTAATGGTGCATGGCTCACCATTTACTGGTGTGACGTATGCGCTGGCTGGCTCAAACGGAAATTTAAAAAATGCTGAAACTGATATTCGTGAAGATGGCAAAGATATTATTGGTCGTGTGACGGCTAACTTTGCTGAAATTCTGGATAAAAAAGATATGGTAATGCATGCAGGTGTCTCTTATTCTAATGGCGATACACCAGAAGGTACCGTTGGCGTATCTGGTCGTACAGAAGGCCGCGGTGCGACATTCTTTAGAGCTCCAGCATTAGCAAATGCCGCTTCAAGGTTTGACGGTATTGACCGTAGCCGCTTAGGCTTAGAAGGGGCTTTGGCTTATGGCCCATTTAAGCTTCAATCAGAATGGATGCAACATAACAGCGATTTTTCAACAACAAGTGCTACAAACGTAAAAAGAAATTACGATTTGGACATTGAAAACTGGTACGCAGAAGCTCTGTGGACAATCACTGGGGAAGCATATGCCGATGCTTACAAAGGCGGTATTTTTGGCGGCTTGAAACCTAAAAACGATTTTGACCCAGCTACATTTACTGGTGGTTTGTGGGAACTAGGCTTGCGTTACAGCGAGTTTGACGCTTCTGATTACAATGCTGCTGGCATTGAGCAAGGAACAATGCTTGGCGCCGCTGATGCTAGAATTACCACCAAAGCAGCTGGCTTTGCTAAAGCAGAGGCATGGACGGCTGGGATTAAGTTCTTACCTACTGCAAACACGCGCTTAATGTTGAACTATGTTTCTACAGATTATAGTGACGTAATCGGTGGGGCAACTGGTGGTGTGATAGTGAATAATAAACGTGTTGATGATGAAAAAGCATTGATTATGCGTGCACAATGGATGTTCTAATGTAGACTTAATCGTCTTTAGATTAAACCCGCTCAAATAGCGGGTTTTTTATTGTCTAGCGCTTATCAGGTATAATCAAACTCGTCTAAAAATTAAGTATTTTGAAGTCACAGTATGTATAAACACCCACTGATTAACCGCGATAAAATGACGCCACAAGAGGCGCTAACTTTGCTAATGGAAGGCAATGAACGTTTCTCCAATAATCAGACTGAACAAAAAGATTTAAGAAAATTGGTCGATTTAACGCAGCATGCCCAGCATCCTTTTGCTGCCATTTTGAGTTGTAGCGATTCGCGTGCGCCAACGGAGTTTATTTTTGACCAAGCCTTAGGTGATATTTTTAGTGTGCGTTTGGCGGGAAATATTGCATCCAATAAAGCGATTGGCAGCTTGGAATTTGCCTGTAAATACTTAGGTAGTAAATTGGTGGTGGTGCTAGGTCACAGTGGTTGCGGTGCGGTGCAAGCTGCTTGCGATGGCTACAGCGGCGGTCATATCGGTGAAATTACCGATTTAATTAAACCAGCTGTAGACCGCGAGCTGACTGAACTTGATAATCGTGCATCCTCTAACAAAGTGTTTTTGGCTAAAGTGTGCGAGTTAAATGTGGATGTTCAAATCAGACAGATTTTATTGGCTAGCCCAACGCTAAAAGAACTGCTGGCTAAAAAACAAATCGGTATTGTGGGCGGTGTGTATGATTTGGTGACGGCTAAAGTAAAGTTTATCGAAAGCGATTTGATATTCTAACTTGTGGTAGCGAAAGCCGGGGTAGAAAAGGCCTAGCGGTGACCTTCTTTGGCCATGTTAATGCTGTATTTTGGGATTTCAATGACCAAATCTTCGCTGCCAATAATCGCCTGACAAGATAGACGTGATTTTGGCTCGAGCCCCCAAGCCTTGTCTAGCAAATCGTCTTCTTTTTCTTCCGATGCATTGAGCGTTTTAAAGCCTTCGCGAATAATTACATGGCAGGTGGTACAAGCGCAGGCCTGATCGCAGGCATGGTCGATATCGATTTCGTTATCTAACAACGTTTGACAAATGGATTCGCCCGTTTTGGCTTCAATCGCTGCTCCATCGGGGCAGAGCTCTACGTGAGGCAATACAATAATTTGTGGCATAAGTTTATTCTTTAACTTGTTGTTTATATTTCAAGTGAATCTAAATTTTTACCTGCTAGTGCGCGGCTCACGCCAATATCCATGCGTCTTGCAGCAAAGTCTTCAGTGGCAGTATTTAGTGCTTCTGTGGCTTCAATAATTGCACCAGAATTAGCATCGCCAGCACCCGCATGGATATTGGCCTGCAGAGCATCTATTTTAGCTTTAATTTGCTGTTTTTCTTGATTGTTTAACAAGTGTCCATCTTTTTCTAGTGCATTCTTGATTGCTTCCAGCAAACTTTGCGCATCTACTTTTGCTTCTGCTAAAGCACGGGCTTGTTTGTCGGCATCCGCACCGCTAAAGCCACTTTTTAGCATAGCTAATATTTGCTCCTCACTTAAACCGTAACTCGGTTTTACCACAATGTTCGCCTCCACATTGCTGGCAATTTCACGCGCCGAAACGCTGAGTAAACCATCCGCATCTACAGTAAAAGTGACTCTAATTCTAGCTGCACCTGCCACCATTGGCGGAATACCACGCAATTCAAACTGGGCGAGTGAACGGCAATCACTCACTAACTCACGTTCACCTTGCAGCACATGAATGCTCATGGCGGTTTGGCCATCTTTAAAGGTGGTGAACTCCTGCGCGCGCGCAATTGGCAAAGTAGCGTTGCGCGGAATAATTTTTTCTACCAAACCGCCCATGGTTTCTAGGCCAAGTGACAATGGAATCACGTCCAGCAGCAATAAATCTGCGCCGCTTTTGTTACCTGCCAAGGTATTAGCTTGTATTGCAGCGCCCAAAGCAACGATTTTATCGGGATCTAAATTGGTTAATGGCGATTGTTTAAAAAAATCAGCGACCGCTAAGCGTATTTGTGGCATACGTGTGGCGCCGCCTACTAGTACGATGCCTTTAATATCTTCGATATTTAATCCCGCATCACGCAAAGCTTTTTTAGTTGGGCTGAGCGTTTTGGCTACTAAAGTTTGCGTCAGCTCATTAAATTGTTTGGTGCTAAGCGTTACATTAACAAGCTCACCTGTGCTTAGCATGCTGGTGATTTGTGCGCTGGCGTGGTCAGTCAGCCACTCTTTGGCTTCGCGTGCTTTGGTCAGTAACAAGCGTGTATCCTGTGCATTCACTGGCTTACATTGACTCTGTTCCAGTATCCAACAGAAAATGCGGCGATCAAAATCGTCACCACCTAAAGCGCTGTCGCCATTGGTAGCAAGCACCTCGAACACACCTTTAGATAACTTCAAAATACTAATGTCAAAAGTCCCGCCACCTAAATCATAAATGACATAAGTGCCCTCAGCAGCATTGTCTAAGCCGTACGCTACCGCAGCGGCGGTGGGTTCGTTTAACAAGCGCAGTACGTTCAAGCCCGCCAAGCGCGCAGCATCTTTAGTGGCTTGACGTTGCGCGTCATCAAAGTAAGCAGGGACGGTAATCACTGCGCCAACCAATTCGCTACTGTTTTCCTCCAACCCAAAACTTTTTTCTGCGCGCTGTTTGAGCGTTTTTAAAATTTCAGCCGAGACTTCTATTGGGCTTTTAATGCCAGCGCGAGTTTCGATTTGCAGCATTTCGTTATCATTATCAACAAAGTGATACGGCTGCAGTGTAACGTCAATATCTTTTAGGCCGCGCCCCATAAAACGTTTGGCAGAGATGATAGTGTTTGCTGGGTCTTGGCTTTGTGCTGCTTGTGCGCTATAGCCTACATCTATATTACCGTTTGGCAGATAGCGCACCACACTGGGTAAAAGCGCATGGCCATCGTCATCCACCAAAACACTACTTAAACCGCTGCGCACGGTGGCAACCAGAGAATTAGTAGTGCCTAAATCTATACCCACTGCTAATTTGTGTTGATGTGGTGCGGCAGATTGGCCAGGTTCGGAGATTTGTAGCAGTGCCATTTATTGAGCTTTTTAATTAGTCTAGTTTTTCAATTGATTTAACAATATCCGCACGCACTTTATCCATAAAAATCAGCTTGCGTGTACTTTCGGTGACTTCGCTTAAATGATGACGCTGAAATTGGCTTTTTAAGCTTTCTTGCAAGTTTTTGCCAGCACTGCCAATTTCGTCCAGCAGGTTTTGCAGTGTTGAAACATCGCGCGCGTTTTCGGCATCTTCAATCGCTTCACGCCACTCCATTTGCTGCATTAAAAAATCGGCAGGCATTTGGTTATTTTTTTCATCTATCGCTGTAACACCTTGCAAACTCAATAGATATGCGGCACGCAGGCCGGGTGATTTAAGTGTTTGGTAGGCTTCGTTTGCTATGGTTGCAGTTTGCATAGAGGCTAATTTCTCTGCAGATGAAGCAGTGACAAAGCGGTCTGGATGCGACTCAGATTGTATTTTTCGGTAATTACTTTCTAAAGTTGCTACATCTAGGCTAAACGTTTGCGGTAGTTTAAATAGCTCAAAGTAATTCATATTGCGAAAACTAGCTAAACAGTGAAGCTCTCTCCGCAGCCACACTCATCTTTCACGTTCGGGTTGTTGAATTTAAAGCCTTCGTTCAAACCTTCTTTAGTGAAATCGAGTTCGGTGCCGTCAATGTAGGCTAAGCTTTTTGGGTCAACAATCACTTTTACACCGTGGCTTTCAAACGCCATGTCTTCTGGGTTTAAATCATCCACAAACTCAAGCGTATAGGCCATGCCAGAGCAGCCTGTGGTTTTAACACCCAAGCGTAATCCAATGCCTTTGCCACGATTGACAAGGAATTTATCTACACGATTTGCCGCAGTTTCGGTTAAGGTGATTGCCATAAGTCTCTCTTTAATTTGATAAGAATTTTAAAAAATTCTTATGCAGTTGCCTTTGCCGATTGCTTTGCTTTAATATCTGCCACCGCCGCTTTAATCGCGTCTTCTGCCAATACGGAGCAGTGAATTTTTACTGGCGGCAAAGCCAATTCCTCTGCAATGGCAGAATTTTTAATGGAGTAAGCTTCGTCCACGGTTTTGCCTTTTAGCCATTCTGTAACCAATGAGCTAGAGGCAATGGCTGAGCCGCAGCCATAGGTCTTGAATTTGGCATCTTCAATAATGCCGTGATCATTGACCTTAATCATCAATTTCATCACGTCGCCGCAAGCAGGTGCGCCGACCATGCCAGTACCTACGTTTGGGTCATTTTTATCTAATGAGCCGACGTTTCTCGGGTTTTCGTAGTGATCTAATACTTTGTCTGAATATGCCATTTTGTTGCTCCTTTGCCTGGTTTAATCACCAGTAATCTAATGTGCAGCCCACTGCACCTTACTAATATCAATACCGTCTTTAAACATCTCCCAAAGTGGAGATAATTCTCTTAATTTATCAATTTTGCTTTTCATCAGTTCAACCGTGTAATCCACATCCGCTACTGTGGTAAAACGCCCGATACTAAACCTGATAGAACTGTGCGCCAGCTCATCACTGCGCCCGAGTGCGCGCAATACATAACTAGGCTCTAAGCTAGCCGATGTACAGGCAGAACCGCTAGAAACTGCAATGCCCTTTACCGCCATAATCAGCGATTCACCCTCTACATAATTAAAACTAATGTTCAAATTATGCGGAATGCGATGTGATAAATCGCCATTTACATAAGTTTCTTCAATGTCTTTCAAGCCAGCAAGTAAGCGGTCTCTGAGCATGCGGATGCGCTCATTTTCGCTGGCCATTTCTTCACGTGCGATGCGAAATGCCTCGCCCATGCCAACGATTTGATGCGTGGCTAATGTACCGCTACGCATACCACGCTCGTGACCACCACCATGCATTTGCGCTTCTATTCTAATTCTAGGTTTACGGCACACATACAGCGCTCCAATACCTTTGGGGCCATAAGTTTTATGCGCGCTAAAGCTCATTAAGTCTACGGGTAAGCTGGCTAAATCAATCTTCACTTTGCCTGTGGCTTGCGCAGCATCCACATGAAAAATCACACCCGCTTCGCGGCAAATATTGCCAATTGCTTCAATATCTTGAATCACGCCGATCTCGTTATTGACTAGCATTACGCTAGCTAGTACCGTATCTGGCTGTATGGCGGCTTTAAATTTGGCTAAATCTACCAAGCCATCTGGTTCTGGCTCTAAATAGGTGGCAGTAAAGCCTTGGCGTTCAAGTTCGCGCACGGCGTCGATGACTGCTTTATGCTCGGTGGCAATGGTAATGATATGTTTACCTTTAGTGGACGCATAAAAATTAGCCGCACCTTTAATCGCCAAGTTATTCGATTCTGTCGCACCTGATGTCCACACGATTTCGCGCGGGTCTGCGTTCACCAATTTGGCGACTTCTTCACGTGCATTTTCAACCGCTTTTTCGGCTGTCCAGCCATAGGGATGGCTGCGAGACGCAGGGTTGCCGTAATGTTCCGTTAGATACGGAATCATTTTTTTGGCCACACGAATATCCACAGGCGTGGTAGCAGAGTAATCTAAATAAATTGGTGGTCTGTCTGTTTGGTTCATATTTGCCATATTTGTACTATCCATATTGCTACGTTTACTTTCTATGCGGCAACTGCCGTTAAATTGCGTAATCTGGTTAATTGTTGTTTCAGTGCTAATAAAAAATGTTCAACTTCTTGCACGGTGTTGCTCAACCCAAAACTTACTCTAACCGCCCCGCGTGCTAAATCTTCAGGCACACCCATCGCAAGTAGCACATGGCTGGGCTCTGTGCTGTCCGACGAGCAGGCTGAGCCGCTGGCGACTGCAAAGCCCGCTTTATCTAAGGCAGTGACTAGCGTTTCACCTTCAACATTCTTAAAGGCAAAAAAGCTGGTATTCGCTATACGAAAGCCGTTATAGCCAAAAATGACTGCATTTAATTTAGCCAGACCAATTTCTAAATGGTCGCGCAAGTTAGCCGTGTGTACATCGAAGGCGCTTAAGTTTTTTGTGGCTAAATCACACGCTGCACCAAAGCCGACAATGGCTGCGACATTTTCAGTGCCACTACGCAAGCCTTTTTCTTGCCCGCCACCATAAAGTAGCGGTTGAATATCAATACGTTTATCCAATACCAAGGCACCAGCACCAAGCGGGCCGCCAATTTTATGGCTAGAAACTGTCATCGCATGCACACCCAGTGCAAAAAAATCGACCGGGATTTTACCCAGTGCTTGCACAGCATCGGTGTGTACATAAGCTTTATGTTCGCGTGCTATTTCTGCCACCTTGGTAATATCTTGAATCACACCAGTTTCGTTGTTCACCAACATCGCTGATACCAAACTTGTGGGGGTAAGCAATAGTTTTTGCAAGTGCGCTAAGTTAATATTGCAATTGCTATCCACATGAATGCTTTTTGCCTGCATAACACTCGTTTGTATGGCTAGAGCTGGGCGTGATACACACGGATGCTCAATGGCACTGGTTAAAATCTGGCCTTTGTCTAGATTGCTGCAAATACCACGCACCGCAAAGTTATTGGACTCGGTGCCGCTGCCAGTAAACACGATTTGGTTGGCATAGGCGCCAACTGCATTTGCCACTTGCTCACGTGCATGCTCAACAGCAGCACGTGCAGTACGACCAAAACTGTGCCGACTAGTTGCGTTTCCATGTTGGCTTGCCATAAACGGCAACATCGCTTCCAACACCTCAGTTTTAAGCGCAGTGGTGCTGTTATGGTCAAAGTATACGCTGGACATATTAGGCGGTCGCCTCTGCAGACGTAGGCGTTGCGCATGTTCTGCGCGGTGTAAATACCAATTGACTGGTGTTGCCAGCATCATTTTGGCGTTTATTTTCGACCATATCTGCCAGCGTTACACCCGATAAATAATCTAAAATTTTAGTGTTGAGGGAGGCCCATAAATCGTGCGTCATGCAACGACCTTCATCGTGGCAATCTTCCTTACCACCACATTGCGTCGCGTCTATCAGTTCATCCACTGCGGTAATAATGTGTGAAACAGAAATTTCGTGGTGCGCCTTAGCCACACGATAGCCGCCACCAGGGCCGCGCACGCTACTGACCAAACCTCGACGACGCAAGCGTGAAAAAAGTTGCTCTAAATAAGACAAGGAAATTACCTGCCGTTCACTAATATCGGCCAGCGTCACTGGTTTGTCAGTCTCGTTTAAGGCGAGATCTAACATGGCGGTAACGGCAAAACGACCTTTGGT
The DNA here is from genome assembly GCA_031360365.1 of Methylophilaceae bacterium. Lineage (GTDB taxonomy): Bacteria > Pseudomonadota > Gammaproteobacteria > Burkholderiales > Methylophilaceae > Methylotenera_A. Next base: position 6,811 of record JANMBK010000291.1, on the reverse strand, counting down.
GGTGAGTCTCATAATAAAAGCATTCTATAATAACCTACTAATTTAGTCAATTATTAACTAAATTAGTTTCAGTTATTTATTCGTCGTTTTAGCAGGTTTTGAGACGGTTTTTACTGCGGGTTTCACAGTTGGTTTTTTAGTTGAAAAAGCCACTGCAACATCACTATCTGCCGCAGTAATACTGGCTAACTGACTTTGTAGCAAGTTAATCGCTTGGTCTTGTTTTTCGGCATGCTGCATTAAATCATGAATCACTTTGCTCAATACTTCTGGGTTTAGCGCATCATTTTCATCGCCACCCACCGCATACGCACTAAATTTGGCTTTTTGCGCCTCGGCCTTGGCTTTTTCTTCCTCTAGAATGCGTGCAGGGATGCCCACTGCCGTTGCATTTTCTGGCACATCTTTTACCACAACGGCATTTGAGCCAATTTTTGCGTTTTTGCCGATAGTAATCGGCCCCAGTACTTTTGCGCCAGCCCCAATGACTACGCCTTGCAGAAGTGTGGGATGACGTTTGCCTTTATTCCAGGAGGTGCCACCTAAAGTAACACCGTGGTAAAGCGTGCAATCATCTCCAATGACAGCGGTTTCGCCTATCACTACGCCCATGCCGTGGTCGATAAACACACGGTGACCTATGGTTGCACCAGGGTGAATCTCAATGCCAGTGAGCCCGCGACCGATGTGCGAGAACACTCGGCCAAGCCAGTAAAATTGTGACTTCCAAAGCCAGTGACTAAAGCGATGCATGAGTAGCGCATGCACGCCAGGATAAGTGGTTAAAATTTCAAGATGCGTGCGCGCCGCAGGATCACGCTCAAAAACAATAGAGATATCTTCTTTTAAATGATCAAACATGAGTTAAGTGCGCATAATAAAAGCGATATTATGCCACAAAAGCTAATTGTTGACTAATTTAGTAGGTTTAAATATTGGAATTAAACTAGCCTGTAAAGCATGCAGTTAGTGCTTTAAGGGACAGCCTCAGCGCCACCCATAAACATAGGGATATTGGCTAGGAGACAGCAAGGGGCTTAATTGATTTTTTAATTCTTCGGCAGGAAAGTGACTCTTAGACAGGCCTATATTTTTTGGTAGGCGAGAGGCGAAGCCAAACATTGCAACGCTTCTGCGCTGAGTCACTTGTAGTTTTTCGTGGTGAAATGTATTAGCCGTATCGCAAATAATGACAGTGCCTGCTTTACCATAAACTTGCTGTGGTAAATCTTGAGGAACAACTTTTAGCATGGTTTCTGCTGTAATGTTTGACTCAATACCTCTAAAAGCTTTATAACTAAGGCCATAAAAACGCGGTATATATTCAAAAGGACCGCCGCCATCAGTCACATCGTTAAGGTAAATGACCATGCGAAACACGCGAAAATCCTCAGCGTCTTTATGCCATACACGAGGGCCAGCCTGCAAACCATCAGTTAATGAGCGACGCAGGGCAACACCGTGATAAGCCGCCGGCATGCCAATATAGGTTTCCACTAGACTCAAGATTTTTTCAGAAAGACCTAAAAAAAATATTTCTGGGTATTTTGATATCAAGGCACTTGAAATCATATCGAAGGAAGACGTTTTTTTCTGTAGATAATCAGGCATATTGCCACTGTCGGAGGCTTCTAGGTCAGTCGCAGCTTTGGTTAGCACATCCATCAAATCTTTCGAAGCACTTTTGAACAATTGCTCAACTGAAGTGACATGAACGCCATTAGTATATAAATCATTAATGATTGCTTGATCACTTGTACCAAGGCTGTATTTTTGGCGAGGTAGAGCTTTAATTAGTTTTTGACTTGATTTTAATCTGACGTCATATAATTTTTTAGTTATATTAGCTAAGGTATACATTTTTTCCCTTAAAAAATGCGCTGCATCACAAATTTAGCATTATAAATCTTTGAAATCAATAGCCATGTTGGCTGTATAAGATATTTTTTAATACTTTGAATGTTTTCTTGGTGCTTGCGTGAGCGAGAGCACGCCGCGTAGTAAATTTACTTCTTCTCTTTCTAGTCGCGCGCGTGAATACAAGCGGCGCATACGCTCGAACAATTTTTTAGGGGCATTAGGATTTAAGTAGCCAATTTGCAACAGTGTTTCTTCTAGATGTGCGTAAAAACGTTCTAAATCTTCATTTGTTGCTAACTCAGGCATTTTTTCAGCATCGCCAGCAGGCGCATGGATATTGGTCTCCAGGGCAGTCATTCTAAGCTCGTAACACACCAGTTGTACCGCCATGGCTAAGTTGAGCGATGAATATTCTGGGTTGGCGGGAATCATCGCCAACAGTTGGCAACAATTCAGCTCGGCATTGGTAAGTCCGCTCATCTCAGTGCCAAATACAAAAGCAACTGGCTGCGAATCTGCTATTTTACTGGCTTGCAAGGAAGCTTCGCGCGCATTCACGGTTTCGTGGCTTAAATAGCGTTTGCGTGCGCTTAACCCTATTGCAAAAGCACATCCTTCTAAGGCTTCAGATAAGGTTTGCGTGACGATCGCGTTATCTAATACATCATCTGCACCTGCTGCCATCGCAGTAGCTTGTGCGTTGGGATATTTATCTGGCTGAACGAGGTATAAATTTATGAACCCCATGGTTTTCATGGCGCGCGCTGTGGAGCCAATATTACCAGGGTGGCTGGTTTGGCAAAGCACAATGCGTATATTATCGAAAATAGAGTCTTTAATAGTTGACTTTGACAATTTGGGGTTGCGCCTATTAATGCTAAAATAACATTTTAACAGCTCTTTAAGAAATTTAAGTCATGCACCCAATGCTATCTATTGCAGTAAAAGCCGCGCGTGAAGCGGGCCGTATCATCAACAAAGGCTCTAACGACGTGGGCGCGCTTAAAGTGCAAAGCAAAACCTTTAACGATTTCGTAAGCGACATTGACCACGCGGCCGAAAAAGCGATTATTGATACGCTAAAGTATGCATACCCAGACCATGGCTTTTTGGGTGAGGAAAGCGGTGATACCAATCAAGAATCTGAAAATATTTGGATTATTGACCCGCTGGATGGCACGACTAACTTTTTGCATAACTTTCCGCAATACTGCATTTCTATTGCTTTGCAGCAAAAAGGAGTACTTACACAAGCAGTGATTTATGACTCAGTAAGAAATGATTTGTTCACGGCGACCAAAGGCCGCGGCGCCTTTTTAAACGATAAGCGTATCCGCGTAACGAATAGGACGAAGTTGCAAGATAGCTTAATCGGCACAGGGTTCCCGTTTCGCGATTTTACCCACCTAGATACTTACATGGCGATGTTAAAAGACATGATTAAAAAAACCACGGGTATTCGTCGCCCAGGCTCTGCCGCCTTAGATTTAGCCTACGTGGCAGCCGGCTACACAGATGGCTTTTTTGAGATTAATTTGTCTACTTGGGATATTGCCGCTGGCGGGCTATTAGTGCAGGAAGCTGGCGGTATTGTCGGCGATTTTGAGGGCAATGAAGGCTGGTTAAAAACGGGCAATATCGTGGCAGCCAATCCAAAAGTGTTCGCACAAATGCTGCAGGTGCTTAGCCCGCATTTAACTGAGAAATTAAAAACCAACCCAGTATAAGAATTTAGTAGAAAGTTATAGAACTAATGTGAATTTGTAGTTTGATTTATTGTCAATTAAGCAACGAGTTAATTGGTGAGATGACGATGAAATTACATCTGTACTTACTTAGTGTTATTAGTTTTTTTTTAGCGGCAAAAGCAAATGCGCAAATATATAAATGCACTTTTATAGATGATGTAACGCGTCAAAATAAAGTGGTGTATACCGATGCGCAATGCGGTAAGGCACAGAAGCAAACGCTCACAGCCATTCAGGCTAAGTCACGATTCAATTTACAGACCTCTCAAACACCTCTAACAACACAATTAGCGCAAGCAAATGCAGTAGATTCGGCGGTAATGCGGGCAATATTAAGCCGAAATTTTAAATTAGCACAATCTTTAGCCACCACAAAAGAACATTGGCGCTTGATTGCGATTGCAGAAGGTGAGGCAGCGCAACCTTTGATTGTGGCAAACAGCCAATCTAGAGTGTCGCGTGAAGAAGAGTGCGCGGATGCAAAATATAATTTCGAGTCGGTTTCGCGTACTTCGTGGCGTGATAAAGACTTAGTGGCAGCGAAAAAAAGTGTCATGTATGTGGCTTGTGGGGTGCCAGAGCCAGTACAAAATCGAACTATTTTTGTAGGCCAAACTTATGGTGGCTTTGGGGGTTATGGCGGCTTATATAACGGACATCGATATCAACCTGGCCATGCTGTACCGCATCAAACAAGGCCAAATGGTGGTGTTGGTCAACACACTTATCCTATAAATCATCATTATCATGGTCATAACCATACAGGCAGTGGCGCAAGCATAAATTACAAAAGCAAGCATTTCGGCATTAGTGTCAACAGTGTTAATTAATGTACGTTAACGCTTTCGTCTTGTATCACACGGCTGACTAAATCGGCTAAAGCGAATATTTGGTCATCTGCACTTAAGGCCGCGCGTTCAAAAAAATCGGTTTTATACGCGTTGTCGTGCTCTAGTCTTTCCAAATCAAATGGCCCCATTACTTCACGGCAGCGTACTAAAAATTGCGCATAAACATCATATTGGTTGTAGTTCATTGCTTTTCCTTAAAAAGTAAACAATTCAACCTTACTTATGCACAAATAATGCCAATGCAGGTTTAAATGAATAGTCTTTTAAAGAATTGTTTTTAAACGATATTTATTAGATAAATAATATTCCGCTTAAATATTCATGAATAAATGTTGATATTTCGAACATAATGTCGAAAATGACAATTATTTAAGCAAAATTTAAAGCCAGTTTCGTGTCCGATCAGACCTCAAATACTCTGCCCAACCATACTCCCATGATGCGCCAATATTTGGCGTTAAAAGCACAGCATGCCGATATGTTGTTGTTTTATCGCATGGGCGATTTTTACGAGCTATTTTTTGATGATGCAGTAAAAGCTTCGCGTTTGCTGGGTATTACCCTAACTAGTCGTGGCAACAGTAATGGCGAGCCGATTAAAATGGCGGGAGTGCCTTACCACGCAGCCGAAAGTTATTTAGCCAAGCTCACAAAAATGGGCGAGGCAGTGGCGATTTGCGAGCAAATTGGCGATGTTGCTACAAGTAAGGGGCCTGTCGAACGCGCCGTCACACGCATTCTTACGCCTGGCACGCTTACCGATTCTGCGTTATTGGACGAGTCGCGCGACAGCCAATTACTGAGCGTGTATGCGGCTGATGGGTTGGTGGGATTAGCGCGCATCAATTTGGCTGCTGGTAGCTTTATTTTAAGCGAAATTGCCACAGGTTTATTGGCGCAAGAGTTGCAACGCATTGCGCCTGCCGAGATTATTTGCGCAGATGATTTTAAACACAGCGCGCTAGAAAATTTTAATTGTGCCAAAAAACGCCTAAGCCCTTGGCAATTTGATGCCGATAGCGCGCAAAAAACGCTGACAGCGCAATTTAACACGGTTGATTTAGCTGGCTTTGGCGCACAAAACCTGACTGCCGCTTTGTGTGCAGCTGGTGCGCTGTTAGATTATGTTAAGCACACCCAGCGCGCTGCACTGCCGCACATTAGCGCATTAAGTGTAGAGCAAACTTCGCAAACTATTCAGCTAGATGCCGCAACTAGGCGCAATTTAGAGATTGATGTCACGCTGCGCGGTGAAGCTGCGCCCACCTTATTTTCGTTGCTTAACACCACGCAAACGCCAATGGGCGCAAGGCTGTTACGGTTTTGGCTGCATCATCCGCTGCGCGATACGCAGTTAATTGCCAAACGCCATGATGCAGTTGCAGAGTTTATAAGTGCTGGCCTACAGGCCAATATCCACGAGGCCTGCAGGCCGATTGCCGATATAGAGCGTATTAGCACGCGCATTGCGCTAAAAACAGCGCGGCCACGCGACTTATCTGGCTTGCTGACCAGTTTGCAGCAATTGCCTGTGCTGCAAAATCACCTAAAAAATTGCAAAAGCAGTTTGCTAGAAACCTTAGCTGTTAGCTTACAAGTTCCTCCAGATGTGATGGATATTCTGCGAGCGATTAAGCCAGAGCCTTCGTCTATATTAAGAGAAGGTGGCGTGATTGCAGATGGTTTTGATGCTGAGCTAGACGAATTGCGTAGCCTACAAACCAATCATGGCGATTTTTTATTGCAATTTGAGGCCGCCGAAAAAGTGCGCACTGGTTTGCAAAATCTTAAAGTAGAGTACAACAGCGTACATGGTTTTTACATCGAAATTAGTCGCGCCCAAGCGGAAAATGCCCCCGCAGAATATAGGCGCAGACAAACGCTTAAAAATGCCGAGCGCTTTATTACGCCCGAGTTGAAAGCGTTTGAGGACAAAGTGTTGAGCGCGAATGAGCGTGCGCTGGCGCGCGAAAAAATACTGTATGCGAGTGTGTTATTTGACCTCGAGCCCTTTATCGCTGCCTTGCAGACCAATAGCGGTGCGGTTGCAAGCTTGGATGTTTTATGTTGTTTTGCTGAGCGTGCGCAAGCTTTAAATTATGTACAGCCGCAATTTGTGAGCGAGCCAGGCATCCTCATTGAGGGCGGCCGCCACCCCGTTGTGGAAAGCATTGCCTTGCCATTTGTGGCGAACGACGTGGAGATGAGCCCTTATCGCCAATTGTTGTTGATTACTGGCCCGAACATGGGCGGAAAATCGACTTTTATGCGACAAACTGCACTGATTGTATTATTAGCGCATTGTGGTGCCTTTGTGCCGGCAAGTGTTGTTAAAATTGGCGAAATTGATCG
>JANMBK010000264.1:0-17285 GCA_031360365.1 Methylophilaceae bacterium | reverse complement strand
CTAAGATACAGCTAAAAAAACCAACGTATATATTTCCCTTGCATTAAGCAATCATGTGAAAGCATAATGCAAACTAGCTAGCTTAATCGCTAACTTTTGTTAATTTAATTGATGATATAAATAGCTATCAAGAGCTTCTTTAATAGGTGTTGGCTTAATTTTAAATAAAAAAATGGCTCACTAGGAGCCATTTTTAAGAATTCTGTCGTACAAAAGTAGGTTCAGAATCCGTTAGTTTGAATGCAGAGTTGCCTCTGCAAAGCAATTAAGCTTTCTGAATGTTAGAAGCTTGTTTGCCTTTTGGGCCTTCTGTCACGTCAAAACTAACGCGATCATTTTCTTTCAAACTTTTGTAGCCGCTATCAACGATAGCTGAGAAGTGTGCGAATAAATCGTCACCGCCTGCATCTGGGGTAATGAAACCAAAACCCTTAGAGTCATTAAACCATTTTACAATACCTGTTGCCATAATATTACTTTCTTACTAAAAAGGGAGGCACCCAAAAAAGTCCCCATTTCAAAAAAAATGAGCCCTAGGGACCCAGTTAATTAAAAATGTAAACGCCTAAGCGTCTTTATATGGATTAATCATTAACCTGTCAAGCATAATCAATAAAATAATGCAAAAATATTACATTTGGTTGCATATTTTCGACTGCAAGACTATACTGCGCCTGCGTTTAGTCATATTTACACGCAGTGTTGTATTTTGTTCCTAACGCTATTCTCAAGCTTATTATGAGTCTTAACCAATGATTGGAGCCAGCAAATGGCAAAAGAAGAATTAATTGAAATGAATGGCGTGGTAGATGAAATCCTACCTGATTCACGTTATCGCGTGACGCTTGAGAATGGCCATAAATTGGTGGCCTACACTGGCGGTAAGATGAAAAAAAACCATATCCGCATTTTGGCAGGGGATAAAGTGACGCTAGAGCTTTCGCCGTACGACATAAATAATGGTCGCATTACGTTTAGGCATATTGAATCTAAAACGCCGTACACACCACCGAAAAGACGCACTTACTAACAAAGTATAGTTAAAAGCCAGCGTCAGTGCTGGCTTTTTTATTGTCTGAATTAATATAACGATTACTAGAATCATGAAAAATTTAGAAACGGACGTGTTGTTGGTAGGTGGCGGCATTATGAGCGCCACTTTGGGGATATTGCTACAGCACCTTGACCCTAGCTTAAGTATCACCATGGTAGAACAACTGCCAGAAGTGGCTTTAGAGAGCTCTGACGCCTTAAATAATGCTGGTACAGGGCATGCCGGTTATTGCGAATTGAATTACACACCGCAAGCCGAAGATGGCAGCATTAACATTAATCGCGCCTTAGAAATTAACGCCGCATTTGAGGTTTCGTTGCAGTTTTGGTCGCACTTAGTTAATACAAACGCCCTACCTAGCCCAAATCAATTTATTAATAAGACGCCGCATTTAAGTTTTGTTTGGGGCGATAAAAACGTCACTTTTTTAAAGCAACGTGTAAAGTTACTTAAACAGCATCATTTGTTTGCTGATATGCACTACAGCGAAGAATTTGCGCAACTGCAAGCGTGGCTGCCGCTAATGATGGCTGAACGAAACAAGCAAAATACAATGGCTGCAAGCTACGTGGCACATGGCGCAGACGTCGATTTTGGCGCCCTCACCCGCCACATGGTGGCGCACCTTAAAACCCAAATCAACTTTACGCTGCTCACTAATACCAAGGTTAAAAAACTCGATAAGATAAAAGCGCGCAATAAAGATAACAGCTGGCATGTAAAGTTATTTAACTTGAATACCAAACACGCCAAAACCATTAACGCCAAGTTTGTTTTTTTAGGTGCGGGCGGTGGTGCGCTGCCGCTTTTACAAAAAGCAGATATTGATGAGAGCAAAGGCTATGGCGGTTTCCCAGTCAGTGGACAATGGCTCATTTGCAATAATGCTAACGTGATTGCGCAGCACAGCAGCAAAGTGTATGGCAAGGCTGCGGTGGGAGCGCCACCGATGTCGGTGCCACATTTGGATACGCGTATGATTAATGGCCAGTCAGCGCTTTTATTTGGGCCATTTGCTGGTTTTACTACCAAGTTTTTGAAGCAAGGCTCTAAGTTAGATTTAATGAAATCGGTGAAAGTCAGCAATTTAAAAGCCATGCTGGGTGTGGGCAAAAACAATTTAGATCTTACCAAGTATTTAGTGAAAGAAGCTACACAAAGTCACGAACAACGCATGACAGCGTTACGCGAGTTCCTTCCCCAAGCAAAATCACAAGATTGGCAACTTGAAAATGCTGGCCAGCGTGTGCAAATTATTAAAAATTGTGCAGATAACTGGGGCAAGCTTGAATTTGGCACTGAAATTGTCGCCGCACAAGATGGCAGCCTAGCCGCCTTGCTGGGCGCATCTCCAGGCGCATCGGTAAGTGTGCAAGCCATGATTAACGTAGTAGAAAGATGCTTTGCTGCACAATTTAAAAGCGCAGATTGGCAACAAAAGTTAAAACAGTTGGTACCAAGTTATGGTGAGTCGCTAATTGATAACGCAAGCTTGCTGAAACAAGTGCGTCAGCACAATTTAAAGATGCTTAATTTAATGTAAGTTTGTACTAGAAATTCATTAATTTCATTAAATTAATATTAAATATTCATGCACTCATAAATTGCGCAGTATCATGGTCTTAATTGTTATTAATATTAGAACAGGATGCTGCGATGGACGAGTTTCAGTTAATACACTTAAACAAACACGTTTGCTTTGCGCTTTATACTGCTTCGCATGCATTTACACAGGTTTATAGCGAAAAATTAAGTGGCGTTGGCCTTAGCTACGAGCAATATTTAGTCATGATGGTATTGTGGCAAGAACAACACCAAACATTGCATGGTGTTGCCGACAGACTTAATCTTGGCATGGATATATTATTGCCAGCTTTAAAAAGTTTGGAAAATGCAAAATTAATTGAGCGCTTGCCAAGTAATCAAAACGACGGCGCCATGATTATTACGCTAACCTCACTTGGAAACCAAATTCAATATAAAACTAGCCAACTGCAACACGAAATGGCTTGTGAAACTGGTTTAACCGACTTAGAGCTTATTGAGCTACGCGGAAAACTCGATAAATTGCTAGATAACCTTAAAACGCGCGCTACGCACAGTTGATTAGCTAAAAAGTCCGCCAGCAGATTTATAGATTAAACACCAGTAAATTAATCATTAGTAAATTAAACATTAGCAAATTTAGTTTTTAGTTTGACTACGTTGGCGGCGCGCTTCGTACAGGCAAATACCACTGGCAACACTCACATTTAGGCTTTCTACAGTGCCAAACATCGGTATCGTCACCAAGATATCGCATGTTTCTGCCGTCAAACGTCGTATGCCATCGCTCTCTGCGCCCAATACAATGGCGATTGGACCATCCAGCTTAGTATTTAACAAGCTAGCAGGTGCTTTCATGCCATCTGGCGTGTCTAAGGCCGTTCCCACCACAAATACACCGGCATCTTTTAGCTCGCGCAAGGTGCGTGCTAAATTCGTCACTGCGATAAACGGCACCGTCTCAGCCGCACCGCTGGCTACTTTTCTAACAGTCGCATTTAAGCCCACCGCTCTATCTTTAGGTGCGATGACGGCATGCACGCCCATGGCATCAGCCACGCGCAAGCAGGCGCCAAGGTTATGTGGGTCTTCAACTCCATCTAACACCAAAAAGAAAGGTGGTTCAGTTAACTCTGACTCTAGGATATCGTGAATATCTTTATACGGAATTGGTGTATCCACCACACGCGCCAACACGCCCTGATGGCGCCCATTCATACCAGCCAAGCCGTCCAGCCGCGACCTATCCACTTGCATGGTGCGCACATTGGCAGCCTCAGCTAAGTTGAGCAAATCCTTCATGCGCGCGTCTATGCGGTCTTTATCAATCAAAATTTCTTCAATACTGGTGGCATGCTGACGCATACGGCTTAACACAGCATGAAAGCCAAATAAAATACGGGCGTCACTCATTTGCTTCTTCTCGCTTGTTTAATCATCGCTTGGGCTTACCTTTATTTTTATTGCTTTTGTGACTAGTTTTAGATGTTGGTTTAGTTTGTTGCGCAGGCTTGGCTACTTTTTTACCACCGCCACTACGATCATGCTTGGCTTTATCTAGCGCGCGCGTACTCAGCGGCTTAAAGCCTCTGGTTTCCTTATCTAAGGGCGCTTTTTGTTTATTAGCGTTTAGCGTACTGTTTTTAGATGCTCTGGAAGGCGTATGGATATTGGCCTGGAGAGCACCTGTTTTAATGTGCGATGCATGACTGATTAAAGTGAAATCAATTTTGCTGGTTTCTAAATCTACCCTCGCCACTTTCACGGTGAGTCTATCGCCCAACCTAAAACGTGCACCAGTGCGCTCACCCACCATTTCGTGGCGTGCTTTGTCATAATTAAAATAATCGTTTCCTAGTTCGGTCACATGCACTAGACCTTCCACATACACGCCATCTAGCGCTACAAACACGCCAAAAGCGGTCACGCCAGCAATGGTGCCATCAAAAACCTCACCAATTTTGTCTTGCATATAATAGCATTTCAGCCAGTTATTCACGTCACGGGTGGCTTCATCGGCGCGCCGTTCGGTCATGCTGCAATGTGTGCCGAGGTTATTCCAATCTTTCGCTTTGTATTTTTCGCCATTCACCACCGCTTTAATGGCGCGGTGAATCAGCAAATCAGGATAACGCCGAATAGGTGAGGTAAAGTGTGCGTAAGCCTCGTATGCTAGCCCAAAATGACCAACATTATCTGGGCTGTAAACCGCTTGCTGCATGGAACGCAATAACACGGTTTGCAATAATTGTGCGTCTGGTCGCGTTTTAATTTGGTTCATCAACTTGCCGTAATCTTTGGCGTGCGGCTTATCGCCACCGGTAACGCCAAAGCCAACTTCAGCCATAAACGTGCGTAGCGCTTCTAGTTTTTCTGGTGTTGGGCCTTCGTGGATGCGGTACAGCGCGGCATGTTCATTTTTACTTAAAAAATCTGCAGCACACACGTTGGCCGCCAGCATGCACTCTTCAATCAGCTTGTGCGCGTCGTTGCGGCCAGTTGCCACAATGCGTTCAATTTTGCCATTGTCGTCGAATATCATCATAGTTTCGGTCGATTCAAACTCAATCGCACCGCGCTTTTCACGTTGATTTAACATCAGCTTGAACAAACTATACAAATTTTGCACATGCAGCATGATGTGTGAATATTCTTTGGCTGTTTCGCCTTGTGGATTTTCCAGCATGTCAGCAACTTTAGTGTAAGTCATACGCGCTTTGGAGCGCATCACTGACGGGTAAAATTTGTAGGATTGCACAATGCCGGCCGTGTCAACTTGCATATCGCATATCATGCATAGCCGCTCTACGTCTGGGTTGAGCGAGCATAAGCCGTTAGACAGCGCTTCTGGCAGCATAGGGATGACACGGCGCGGAAAATACACTGAATTGCCGCGCTCAAATGCTTCATTATCTAACGCTTCATCGGGCTTAACGTAAAAGCTCACATCCGCAATGGCCACCACTAAACGCCAACCCGCACCTTGCTTTTCTGCAAAGACGGCATCATCAAAATCACGCGCGGTTTCGCCATCAATGGTAATTAGCGGCAATTCACGCAGATCAATGCGGCCTTTGTAATCTTCGGCTTGCACCAGTTTGGGAATGCTTTCAGCTTGATTGATTGCGGCGAGTGTAAACTCATGCGGAAGTTTATGCTTTCTTAAAGCAATTTCAATTTCCATGCCGCTATCGGCATAGTTGCCCAAAATTTGCACCACTTTGCCCATTGGATGTGCACCACTTGACGGCTGCGCGGTAAGTTCCACCATCACCACCTGGCCTGGCTTAGCGCCCATGTCGAGGTGATAGGGAATCAGAATATCTTGATTGATACGTTTATCTTCAGCCGCCACAATGGTCACGCCTTGACCTTGTATGACCCGGCCAACTAGATTCTTGGTACTGCGCTCTAACACCTCGACAATTTTGCCTTCTGGGCGCCCTTTTCTGTCCAGCCCGCTCATGCGAACCATGGCGCGGTCACCGTGCATCACTTGCGCCATCTCGCGTGGGCCCAAAAACAAATCGTCCGGATGTTTTATCTTGTCATCTGGCACCAAGAAGCCAAAACCATCAGGATGGCCTAGTACCGTGCCTGCAATAGCGTGAATCTTATCTGCCAAGCACAACGCGCCCTTACGATTGCGCATAATCTGGCCTTCGCGTTCCATGGCGTTTAGGCGCTTGTTAAAGTTATCGCGCTCGTCCACCCCAATATCCAATAAGGTGTACACCTGTTCTACACTCAGCGGAACGCCTTGATCGGCTAGCAACTGCAATACCAACTCACGGCTTGGCAGCGGCGCTTCGTATTGTTCGGCTTCCCGCTTTGAATGTGGGTCGTTATTGCGTTGATTATGCTTTTTTGTTGGCAAGCTAGGTTTTTTTATTGACAAAATAGTCGCTTTCTATAAAATTCGGCGCATAGTTAAGTGTAATATCAAGCATGCCCAGATGGCGGAATTGGTAGACGCGCAGGTTTCAGATACCTGTATCGAAAGATGTGGAGGTTCGAGTCCTCTTCCGGGCACCAACTTATAAATTAACTTAACATTTCAATTGGTTAATTTTTTAAAGATTCAAATCCATCCCTTACGTGCTTCATTGTACTATGAAACTGATAAGCTAGCCATGATGAAACGATTAACGCATTGAATGTATTGAATATTTAAGCTGACAATCTTGTACAATGATTTATATAAAACAGATCTGAGTCTCCTTAATATTCAATTTTTTAACAGGCTGCCAATTTACATGTAATAATTAATTTATTACTAATCAATAAGATAGTTAAATTACAAATATTAAATTTGCTAGCATTAAACTATTAATTTAGAATCAATGTAATAAGATTAGTGCCACATATACAAGTACAGTGTGATATAGATATACTGCTTTAATAAAAACCAATTTTAAATTAATTTTTTAGATTGGTATCAATAATAATATTTACCATAGATTGATTTTTCAGCTCAAATATTCCATCCGTACTTTACTAACAAACCATCGAATATAAAATATTAATTAAATTATCGGCAATGCTAAATGGCTTATAGGAAAAAAAAATCAAGAACGATTTTGCAAAGACGCAATAATTTAAGCAATACGATTCAGCAGTTGCTAGACGGCATGGCTGTAATTGGAGTGACGTGGGGGCTTATTCAATATCATTACTTTTACATTGGCGGAATAACCAGTCCGTATATGGTGATGCTGCTGGTGTTGCTTGGCATATTAGCAATCACCTACGATAAATTTGCGATTTACAGAAGCAATGGGCCTTTTCTAGACAAAGCGACTGACCTATTAAAGGCTTGGTCACTGACTTTTCTGTGTTTAATCGTATTGGCATTTTTAACTAAACAAACCGAAACATATTCCAGATACCTAATGGGAGAGTTATATGTTATGGGCTACTTCGTTCAGTTACTCTTGCATGCTGTATTTAGAGTGCTTTATAAAAAAATCATCCTTAACCCACAGCAAAACGAAAAAGTCCTTATTGTAGGGCAGAGTCGATTGGCCTATTACTTACAGCAAAAAATATCTAATAACCCATGGATAGGCGAGCAGGTAGTCGGATTTGTACAGCTGCCTGATGATAACCACGCCTCAGGAAGAAAAAAACCCGGAAGAAAAATTGACCCTGCTGTATTGGGAGAAATGAAAGACCTTCCCGCCTTGATTGACCAATACGACATCAGCATCGTCTACATTGTTACACCACTTAAGTCATCTAAAGTGTTAGAAGAAATTTATATGAACATACTGGATAAATATGTTTCAATTCATTGGATTCCTGACATATTTGCGCTGCGCTTAATGAACCACAGTGTAAAAGAAATTTCTGGCATTCCGGTGGTTACACTATCAGAAACTCCACTGATAGGCATGCGCTTACTGCAAAAAGCGATTGAAGACAGAGTGCTGTCGGCTTTAATATTGATTTTGATTAGCCCAATACTGCTTTTAATTGCCTTGGCAGTTAAATTAGATAGCCCAGGACCGGTATTTTTTAGACAAAATCGTGCTGGATGGAGTGGTAAATCATTCAAAATATGGAAATTTCGCAGTATGTATGTTCATATAGAAGAAGCTGGAAATCTGAAACAAGCCGAGAAAAATGATAGCAGAGTCACTCGAGTAGGCACTTTTATTCGCAAAACCAGTCTTGATGAGCTGCCGCAAATATTCAATGTAATAACAGGCGACATGTCTTTAGTTGGGCCTAGGCCGCATGCTATGCAACATGACAAAGAGTACTCACAAAGAATTTTTGACTATTTTGCGCGACATCACATCAAACCAGGCATCACTGGCCTTGCACAAATACGCGGGCTAAGGGGTGAAACAAGGAATATTGATCAAATGATTCAGCGTATTGAGTCCGATATTGAGTACATTAACGACTGGTCGGTATGGTTAGATATTAAGATATTGTTACTTACCGCTTTCAAACTTAGTGGCAAAAGTGCGTATTAAGTGATGTTAGTTGCATTTAATTGTTTAAAGTGACTAGCTGCCAGCGGATCATCAACGTCGAGGTCATTGCTTAATTACTATTGTAGCCTTTAGGGTTTTTGGATTGCCAACCCCACGCATCTCGGCACATTGCGTGAATATCTAGCTTGGCCCGCCAGCCCAATAATGATTCAGCAAGACTTGGATCTGCATAGCAAGTCGCAACATCACCAGGTCGGCGCGCTACCATGCGATACGGTATAACTTTGCCCGTACTGGCTTCAAATGCTTTTACCAATTCCAGCACACTACAACCCTTACCTGTTCCCAAATTAACCGTTATTAAACCAGCATTATTTTTTAATGCTTGCAGTGCCGCCACATGTCCCAACGCCAAATCTACTACGTGAATGTAATCGCGCACACCTGTCCCATCAATCGTGGGGTAATCAGAACCAAACACACTTAGCTCCTGCAGTCGCCCCACTGCAACTTGTGAAATATAAGGCATTAGGTTATTAGGTATGCCGTTAGGATCCTCTCCAATAAGGCCGCTCTCGTGTGCACCAACTGGATTAAAATAGCGCAGGATAATAATGTTCCATTGGCCATTAGAAGCCGCTAAATCACGATAAATTTGCTCTACCATGAGCTTGGATCGCCCATATGGATTAATTGGCTTTAGCGGAGAGTCCTCACGGATTTGTGAGTTATCATTCACATCGTAAACTGTAGCGGATGAACTAAATACTATCTGCTTAACACCAAACTCGGACATCACTTCGGCTAATGCAACACTACCAGAAACGTTGTTATCGTAGTAAACAAGCGGCATTCTGACTGACTCGCCGACTGCTTTATGACCTGCGAAATGAATCACTGCATCAATATTGTGCTGAGAAAATAACTCGCGCAAGCAATTACGGTCACGCACATCCCCTTGCTTAAATACAATTGAACGCCCCGTTAATTTTTCAACACGATTTAGAGACTCCATCTTGCTGTTACTAAAGTTATCTAGCACCACAACATCAAACCCGGCACTTAACAATTCAAGACAGGTGTGAGAGCCTATATAACCAGCACCTCCTGTAACTAATATATTCAAAACGAGCCCCTAAACACCCAATACGCCAAACTCAGCACGATCTTTAATAACCTCGCGCACTAGGTTAACGTCAATTTTTTCTGCATTTGTAGAATAGCCGTAAACCAACGAGGTATCACAAAGAATATTGATACTACGCGGAATGCCACGTGCAGCCTCGCCTATCAGGCGCGTCGCAGCAGGCGTAAATAAAGGCTCATCTCGCCCAGCAATATGCAAACGATGTTGAATATATTTATCAACCTCAAATGATTCTAATGGCGGAATGAAAAAATCAACTGACACCCGTTGAAAAAACTGCTGCAAGTCAGGTCTACGCAGCAAATCCCTTAGTTGCGGCTGACCAACTAAAATAATTTGCAGCAACTGGTCTTTATCCGCATTAATGTTAGACAACATGCGCAATGATTCAAGTGCGCCAGAACTTAAATTTTGTGCCTCGTCAATTATCAGTACAACACGTTTCTTTTCTACGTAGGATTTAATTAAAAATTGCTGGAAAGCGTCATATAAAGCTAAGGGAGACTTCCCTTCATAAGGCTGATTAAACGCCAGCATAATCCAACTCAGCAAATCATCCATGTTTTGATGTGTGTTATAAACAATACCTACTGTAATTTCATCGCCAAAATTGTTTAGCATATGTCGTACAAGTGTTGTTTTACCACAGCCAATTTCGCCGCAAATAACCGAAAACCCGGCGCGATTTTGAACGCCATATTCCAGCATTGCGTATGCCATACTGTGACGTAGGCCAAAAAATAAAAATTCTGGATCCGGCTGAATCGAAAATGGTTTCTCTTTCAAGCCATAAAATGCTTCATACATATTTAACGCCTTATTGACAATTTAGTATTTTAATAGATATTTTGAAGAATCATTTTTTAAGCATTCAAGCCTCTATTCAACCAAATAATTCAAGCCATTCCAGCCCAGTAATTTTCTCATGCCAGGTGGAAGCTCAACAATTTTTAAATGCTTGCCTTGCTTATCTAGCTGTTTTTTTAGCAGCAAGATTAACCCTAGCATACCAAAACTAAGATATTTTGTATCGGCTAAGTTCAGTTGCACACTTTTATTTTGCAAACTTGCATCTCGTAACAGTGAGCGGATTTCAGCTGACACTGGATCCAGGACCACCCCAGATATAATCAAGCTAGTGTCGAACCCCTTACTTTCTAAAACAACTTTGCTTTTTTGTGACAAACGTTTTAATCGTTGCCTGTTAAAGCAATTCCAAATAATATATGGCAAAATTTTAGTCATTAAAAACTTGAACAAAAACCAGCCGTCGTACCAATATCGCCGCCATAAATGGGGCTCCTCTTTAATGCGCCACGCCCATTCCAATCCGATTTTTTGTAATCTTACAGGAGCTCTTTTAAGTCGACTGGCTTCAAAATTAACCACCGCGCCAAGATGGCTAATCAACGGTACTTTAATCTTATGTAGATTATTAACTATCCAGGCCTGTCCTTTTTTTGCGCCTAATGCGACCACTAAAAAATCTGCATCACTTAGATTAATTTTTTCTATGATTGTTTTTTCGCTCATTTCTTCTATGGTGCCAAAACCTGGCGAATAATACCCGACACAAGTCAAGCCTGTAGATTTCTCGTTAATATTTGCACTCGCCTCAGCTGCAACACCAGTTGGCCCACCAAAAAAATAAACCTTCATTTTCCTGCGCCACTCTTTACCTAGCGCCTCAAATAAGTTGGAGCCAGCCACTCTTTCTTGAATTGGAATGCCAAGCAACTTTGCTATCCAAACAATTGGAACACCATCTGCAATCACTATATCGCTATGTAAGACCGAGTTGCGAAAATCTGCATCCTGTTGTGATAAAGCTAAAAAATTAAGATTAGGTGTTGTTAAAAAACATGTGGTTTTTTTATGTTGAGCGTCACGTAAGCCACTCATTGTTTTTGATAAATCTATTGCATCAAAAGGTAATCCACCAATGCAATACACATCGCGATCAAAATCATCCATTGATTACCCTAATCCCTTTCAGTCTTATTCCAAGTTTTTTGCCTATTAAACAAAAACTTAAGATAGTGAGGGATTTTTAATATGACGTAAATCGGCACTAATAGCAATGCGGGTAATGAAATGATACTTTTACCCCACCCCCACCATGAAATTGCAATAGCAAGCGCTAAAATTACAAGAGAAAACAGCGTAATCTGAAACGCTAAGTGCCCTACATCAACCAGTAAGAGGATTGCTCCAGTAACGCCAGCATAGCCAAGCAAAAGCATTAGCAATAAGGCAAGTGGTGGTACAGCTAAATCAAATGCCATTGCTAATAAATTTATGTCACGCTTAAGCAGGCTTTGCACAAATAATCGAGGTGCTTCTGTAAGAATCATCGCTAGATGCCCGTGCTCCCAACGCGTTTTTTGACCTGACTGTACCTCTGATGCGACTGGAAAATAACTCGTTACCTTAGATTGTAAGTAAAAAATTGGTGGGGTTCCTGCTATCGCTAAATCGATGCCTAGTTTCATATCTTCTACTATATTGCCATTAGCTAAGTCTGCGTTTAAAATCAAAGCCCAAGGAAAAGCCATCCCAGTACCCATTAACTGACAAGGTAAACCTAAGTTGGCATAGCCCAGTGGGCGCACTAAGTTTTTCACGCACCAGGCAAATTCTGCAATTTTAGACTTAAGATCAGCGCTTTTCGAGTACATAAGGTACAGAGCCTGCACTGGCCTAACACGATGCAATGCCTTAGCTGCAAGCTGGTTCAATGCATTTGCTTCCAGCACGCAATCAGCGTCAATAATCACTACAACAGCTGGTGGATTTTGAGAAAGATGTCTCAAGCCAAAATCTAAGGCATAACCTTTGCCTCGGTTTTTTGAATCATACCGACTAATGACTTCTGCTCCGTTTCCTTCCGCAACCTCAGCCGTATCGTCAGTACAGTTGTCGGCAACTACCAACATCCGATCTTGTGGTCGTAATTGTGTCTGTATTGAATTCAGTGTAGCAATGATTCCAGAAGATTCATTGTGGGCGGGGATTAATACAGCAATCAATTTATCTTCAGCCAAGCTATTATTAATATACTTTACGGGCATCCAAGCAGATACAACTTGTATCAATATAACTAGCGATGGGGTTAGCAGCAAAACTGCGATTGCCAAAAGAAAAGTCTCAATCAAGCTCATTTAACGCTTTCAAGAAACAAAGATGTATATGATCACTGATACCAAAAGCAGCAATCATCCACTCAGCTCCAGCTAGCATTAAGTTTCTCTTAATCACCAATTTGCTCTTCAAAAATCACTTAGTAAATTCACGCACAGCCAAAACAATACCATTTTCTATTAATTTAGCTTTTGTTCCTGCAGGCTGCCAAACCAATGTCTGTTTTGTTTTTGTGTTGTCATAACGCGCACGATGGCTTCGTGAATCCCAATCTCGATAACTTGGTATTTTACGATTTGGATGTTTAATTAAGTTTTTAGCAGCCTCCTTAAATGCATCAATCATAAAAAATTTCCAAATTGGTGTAGGTTCCGCACGCAGCTTTGTTCCAGTTTCCTTAGAAACAATATCCGTGTACTCACGACCGCTCAACAAAGGCTCATCAGTCAACAAAAAAGTTTGTCCTGCTATGCCAGCTTTATCTAAAACCAATACAAGCGCGTCCGCTACATCTTCTACCAAAACCAAAGGCAATTTGTTGTTGCCGTCTCCCCAAAACTGCACACGACTTTCCGATTGAAACATGCCAACACCCCAATGTGCAGGTGGGCAGCCCTTGCCGATGACTACACCTGGCCTAAATATAGTGACTGGAAAACCAGATTGCTTGTGCATATCAAGCAACAATGCCTCACATGTCGCTTTAGACTTAGCATATAAGTTACGATTTTTCATTTTCTGATCTAGCGGCGTATCCGCAGTAATCACACTTTTGGCGTCGGCAGAATAATAGGAGTCAATAGTACCGGTGTAAATAAATTGCTTCACGCCATGCGTTTGTGCTCGCTCCGCAATGTTTTTGGTCACTAACACATCGTTTTTATAATAATCTTCCCACTTGCTTCCCGTGGCCTTAGCTAAGTCATAAACCACTTCAATTCCATCTAGCGCTTTATCCATAAATTCAGCCTCAGCGATATCTCCCTGCATCAACTCCACCGGCAATCCAGCTAATGCGATATTGCCTGCACTTATACCACGAGTAACCACTCTTATGCCATGCCCCTGCTCAGTCAGTTTTTTTACTAAATATTTTCCAATAAAGCCTGTACCGCCTACAACCAATATCGTAGGTTTTTTTGTTGCAGGAAGCACAGCCCACTCTTGTTTTGAGGTGTCTAGAAGATCAAAATTTGCTTGTTTGGTAATTCGCTCACAGGCTGTAATCACATTTACCCCAAACTGACCTTCCAGCCTTGGGTCTAGCTCACCTGCATATGTGTCATAAAATGCTTTAACACTTCGCGCGATACTCACACCAAATGGGTTCGCTTCTGGCGATTTTTTTAAGGTATGCTTGATTGATTTAACTAAGTTTTTTAGCGTGTTTAAGCTAAGCTGGCGCGCCACCGATATATTCGTTAAGAAACTATCCAGCAACATACCATAACCGCTAGGCTCATCACGATAATAAATATCACGATCAAAATCGCATTTTGCTGTGGCTGCATGTCCGCGTACCGTAATACTTCTATCGGTATACCCAGGCGTGACAGACATATTTAAATCGATGCTGGTATTACCTTTAACACCATGTATGTGCCATTTGCGATAAACGCGGCTGCCACCTGGCAAATCAATCGGTTTAGAAACCTGCGTGCTAATTTCATCCACCGGGCCAAGTAAATCCAACATAAATGCGGTTAAATGTGGCCCCAATTCAAACCAAAGATTTTTTGGTTCACGCAACATCCAATTATTAAAGGGGCCAAACTGAATTAAACCAAGCGCGTACAACCAATTAATCGTGATTTGATCTAAATGACCGATTGTCCCGTCTGAAACTTGCTTCCTTAACGCTTCGTAAGCAGGCAAAAATAAAAAATTATGATTAACGGCTAATTTTAATTTTTTTTCTGCGGCCAGATTGACCAATAATTGACACTCAGCCGCGTCTAATCCCATTGGCTTCTCTAGAAAAGCGCTGGTATCAGCTTCTAAAATTTGTCTGGTCGCATCAATGTGTAAATTGGGGGGTAGTAACACATGCACAACATCTAGCTTTAACTTCAGCATCTCAGCCAAATCGCCAAATACATGCGGTATAGCATAGGTTCTGGCGGCATCTTCAGCGCGCCCTATTGCTCGATCACACACTGCAACTATTTCTACATTTGAAAGTGCTTTAAGTGCTTTTGCATGTGAATCAATGATATAGCCCGCACCAAGCAAGCCCACTTTTAACTTCTTATTCATTTACTACCCCAGTGACTCTAAATTAATACTAAACAAACGTAACGTGCATGATTATAGAAAATCGTTCATTATTTATACTCAATAATCTCGTAACGCTGTTTAAATCGATTGAAATAAAACTTTAGCAAGCCTAAACCATTCGCGAACTTCCCCAGCACAATAAATTTGGCATAAATTATGGTGTCGCTAACACTTTCGTTTTGATTGCGGCGAGAGAGGTATATTTTTAGCCCAAGCACACCATAAGCTAACAGCATCAATAAGCTCCAACCTCGTGTGGGGATAAGCAATATTAGTGCCAGCAATGGTAGCGATATGCCCCAAAATAGCGTGCTTTTGCGCTCTTGTACGCAATCTTTTACACTAGTTCTGCCATTTAAGTGTGCACGCTGTCCGATTGCATGACCAGCTCGCACCGCTCTTGTCCACCATTGTGCAAAAGTCGTCATGTTTGCATCATGTATCGCCATATCATGATCAATCTTCGTCACGCGATAACCTGCTAAACTTAAACGCACACCAAGCTCAGAGTCTTCACCTGCAATCACATTTACATTAAATCCACCTAAGGCATTGAATACATCGACGCGCACCATAAAAATGCCACCCAATGCACCAAAGTTTTTTAAATCGCCTGCGGGAGACTTCCATTCCATTGCACAAAGGCGATTGTAAATACTGATTTCAGGATTACATTCTTGAAGATGGCCGATGATGACAGCACGCTTAGTATCACTGAGCATGCTTTGGTTGGCCGCTTGTAACCAGCCTTCACATAACACACAATCTCCATCAACAAATTGTATAAATTCCAGCGCAGGAAATAATGCGGTAATGCTCTCAAACCCTTCGTTTCTTGCCCTCGCTGCAGAAAATGGCTTACCCGCATCTAACTCAAGCACACTGTCTGCTAATGGATTAGCAATATTGACACTGTGATCGGTCGAGCCAGAGTCCACATAGATTAGAGGGCAATTGCTACTTTGCATAGATTGCAGGCTTAGTAATAAGCGCTGACTTTCATTTCTGCCAATAACTACAATTCCAATTGTTGCGGTGCTATCTGTGTTCTTTTTATTCAACATTCAATACTTTCTTTATATGCGCCAAATTTTACCAGTTAGAACAGCGCGCAAGTCGCTCAATACTAGATCAAACATAAAGCACTTTGGATCGACCTGCTTACCCTGTGCGCCTAACCTCAACCATCGTCGCAGCAAAAAAGTTAAACGGCCAAAAGATAACAGTAAATCAGCTGTTATTAACCCCGTAATACCATAGTGTTTGACGAAATAACGTCTGCGAGAGCGATACCAATAGGCAGGACGTCGTGCTGTGCTTTTAATCCCAGTAGATGCGCCTTCAATATGCATTACAATAGATTCTGGCACATACCAAGTTTGCCAGCCCGCCTTGGCAGCTCTCTGAAAAAAATCAACCTCTTCAAAATACAAGAAAAATCCTTCATCCATTAACCCAATATCTTCGATGACTTTACGCCTAATAATCATGCTAGACCCTGAAACCCAGTCACAATGGTGTGCCTCATTACGCAGCGGTGGAGTAACTTCATAATCGGATAAACAGCGCGTCAGTAAATTTAAGCGCGCGCCCTCGACCAACTCGCTAAGTGGCGAATGAAATGTGTGTGCAGAGCATTCAATGCCTCCATCCGCATTTTCTAATCGGCTCCCAGCAATCCCAACACTGGGATGCTCGTTCATAAAAGTGACTAGTTTTTCTATGGCTCTTGGTCGTGCCACACAGTCTGGGTTCAATAGCACAACATAATCCACATGATGTTGAGATGATAGTGCTTGAGTAAATCCAATATTGTTCCCATACGCGAATCCTCCATTGTGGTTCATCGCAACAACACGCACCCAAGAAGACCAATCTTCTGATTGAACAACTGACGAAATTTTTTCTGCAGAACCATCATTTGAGGCATTATCCACAATAATAACCTGCCCACCTTCCAGAGCCCCTTTTTGTGGGGCAATGGCACGCAATGATTCAATGGCTAAATCGGCTGTGCGGTAATTAATGGTGATAATCCAAGTAATGGGCTTTTTAATCAAACGGCCTCCGAAACTGTTGCGATATCCGAATATCAATTTGTACTAAATAAATCAAAGTTATCTTTCTATTTTGGCCCAGTAATACTTTGAAGCCTAGCCTCAATGCCTCAATTTAC
>JANMBK010000236.1:0-1572 GCA_031360365.1 Methylophilaceae bacterium | reverse complement strand
TTCCAGAAGTTCCAGCAGGCCTGCGTTGCGCTGAAAACCTGTAGATATAAGGAATGTATGCTTGAAAATATCCGCCTATACTTTGTGATACTGCATACATTTCTAACCCATTAAATATTGGCACATTAACTTCATTTAAGGTCGTATAAATCGCGTAGATTGCATCGTTACTTTGCACTGTTGCTTTCGTAGAAACCCCATCCCCCCACCTAAAAATAAGATTGCTATTTCCGCCACCATATTCAATTAACAAGTCAAATTGAGGGTTTGCAATTAGACGCTCAAAATATACTCTTTGCTCTGCTTCGTTGTTAAACCTCAGTCCAGTCGAAATGGGAAGATAAAGTTGATTGCCAGAAAATTTACCAAGCTCTTGAATATCGGTGGCGATTATTGCTTTAAATTTAGAAAATCCTAAAGTGGTTTGACCAAATTCGGGAAGGCTATTAATTGAGCGATGCGGTTCGTTGGTGCTTACGTTAAGATCGAGAGCTTCAAGCGCTGTGGTTTTTCCTGAGTTGTTTGCGCCAATGAATAAATTGAAACCTTTTTCTAGCTGTATCCTCTGATTTTTCCAAAAAGATTTATAGTTTTCAATTTCAATAGATTTAAAGTGCATAAAATTTTTTCATAGGCCTAAGATTTAACTCCAATATCAATTTTACTGCCCCAACATCGATTCTTTCACTTTTTGGCAGAGGTCATCATGTCGCGAAACTGCTTCATATGTGGCTATATCGCCAACATCTCAGCCGCATTATTATTATCGGTAAATCCTTCACTTAATTAAACCGTACCTCTGGAAGCCGCATGGGTACTGGCTTTCAAGACACATTTATTAAGCACATTACAATTTCCTCGTGCATCGGCAAAGCTTAAAAGTGGCGTTTTATTGTTCAAAACGCAATCGCTAAAATGTTCAATTTCTAGCGTAAAGTGATTAGCAGGCGCTAATTTTTCTTCGACGCTTTCGCCTGCGTCCGTGCCCCAGCTAATCACTGGCACATCTTTATCAAACGCCCAAACCGTGTGGCATTTTAGCCAGCCTTTATCGCCAATCAATTCGTATTCAGATTTGCGACTACGCTCAAAACTAATATCAAATTGCCCAAAACGCGCACGACCTTTGGCATCACAACCAAAATCCAAAATGCCACTGGTGACAATATCTGCCCCGTGCTCATTCAGTTTAGCCGTGGCAATGCAACTTAAAGGTTCTAAAAACGGCGTTTTTTTCTCATGATTATTTAAGCCCATGCCCCAGCGCAAAGTGTGAATCGCGTAAGGCCCAATATCCCACAGCGCACCACCACCATCCGCCATGCTGCGGTTAATGCGGTACATACGCGCCTCGCGCATTAAAAACGAGAAGCTAGAGCGCACGCTTAAAATATCGCCAATCACGCCGCTGGCTACAAGCTCGGGAACGCGCGCATGCTGTGGATGAAAGCGATACATAAAGCCTTCCATCACCTTGACGCTATTAGCTTTAGCCGCTGCTTCAATCGCCTCAATGTCTTTTAACGTCGTCGCCATCGGCTTTTCAATCAACACATGCTTACCCGCGTTAAT
>JANMBK010000208.1:0-2994 GCA_031360365.1 Methylophilaceae bacterium | reverse complement strand
TGGCGCTCACAAATTCTGCCATAATCTCAAATACGTGCCATGCCTCATGGCTTTCCGAGTTGTTGAGTAGTTCTGGCTCGATTATTTTTGGTAATTTTTTTGTCATTTTTTAAAGCATCCTAAAACATGAAAACGCTGCTATTAGTCGATGGTTCTTCTTATTTATATCGCGCTTTTCACGCGATGCCCGATTTGCGCAACAGCAAAAATGAACCCACTGGCGCGATTCAGGGCGTACTCAATATGTTACGCCGTTTGCATAAAGATTACCCGAGTGATTATAGCGCGTGTGTGTTTGATGCCAAAGGCAAAACCTTTCGCGATGATATTTACCCACAATATAAAGCCAACCGCGCAGCTATGCCAGATGATTTGCGCCCGCAAATAGAGCCACTGCACGAAGCCATTAAAGCTTTGGGTTGGCCGCTGATTATGATTGATGGCGTAGAGGCCGATGACGTGATTGGCGCGTTGGCCAAGCAAGCAGAGCGCGAGGGTATCCGCACCATTATTTCCACGGGCGATAAAGATATTACCCAATTAGTGAATGACAAAATTACGGTGGTGAACACCATGCGCGATGCGTTTAGGCGTGTGGATGACGTGTTGGATATTGCTGGGGTTGAGAAAAAATTTGGCATTCCACCTGCGTTGATGATTGATTATTTAGTGCTGGTTGGTGATACCTCAGATAACGTGCCAGGTGTGGAAAAAGTGGGGCCGAAAACGGCAGTAAAATGGCTAACCAATTATGGCAACCTAGAAAATATTGTGGCACATGCCGATGAAATTACCGGTGTGGTGGGTGAAAACTTACGCAAAGCGTTGCCATGGTTGCCCACCGCGCGTGAGCTCATTACCATTCGTACCGATGTTGGCATACAAAATAATTTAGCGGACTTATCACCACAAGCGATTGATAAACCAAAACTAGCAGAACTGTTTGACAGATTTGAGTTTAAAAGCTGGCGCCGGGAGCTGGATAATATGCCAAATACAATGCCAGCTAGCGCCGAGGCCAAAATACCTGCCCTGCAAACCAGTATCCATGCGGCTTCTGGCGATGCCGATTTAATGACTGTGCATAATAGTAGTATTAATATTGATTATAAAGCCAATACCAGCCGCAACTTTGAAACCATTTTAACCAATGCTCAACTTGATGTTTGGCTGGCCAAATTAAGCGCAGCCAAACTCATTTGTGTAGATACCGAAACCACTTCCCTCGAGCCGATGCTGGCTAAAATTGTCGGCATGTCGTTTGCGGTAGAGGCTGGCAGCGCCGCCTATTTACCACTCACGCATGATTATTTTGACGCGCCAGATCAGCTTAACTTTGCTGAAAGTTTAGCCAAAATAAAACCAATTTTAGAGAGCGCCAGTATCAAAAAAGTCGGCCAAAATTTAAAATATGATCAACACGTATTTAAAAATCATGGTATTGATTTAAACGGCATCGCGCACGATACCATGCTGCAATCTTACGTGTTTGAATCGCACAAAACGCATGGTATGGATGCGCTGGCAGAGCGGCATTTGGGCATTACCCCAATTAGCTTTGAGCAAGTGGCTGGCAAAGGCGCCAAGCAAGTTGGTTTCAACCAAGTGACGGTAGAAACGGCTGCAGAATATGCTGCGGAAGATGCGGATATTACGCTGCAATTACACCAAGCCATGTATCCTGTGATTGCCAACGACGCAAAATTAAACTTTATTTACAGCCAAATTGAAATGCCCAGCTCAGCCTGTTTATTTACCATCGAGCGTAATGGCGTGTTGATTGATTCTGCGATGCTAAACAAACAAAGTAACGAAATTGGCCTAAAGTTAATCGCGTTAGAAAACCAAGCGTATGAATTGGCAGGCCAGCCATTCAACTTAGCCTCGCCCAAACAATTGCAAGAAATTTTGTTCGATAAACTCGGTATAAAACCCACCAAAAAAACGCCAAGCGGCGCACCCAGCACCGATGAAGACGTGCTGCAAGAACTCGCGTTAGACCACCCATTGCCTAAGGTTTTATTAGAGTATCGTGGTTTAGCCAAACTTAAATCTACCTATACCGACAAACTGCCAAAAATGATTAACGCTGCGACAGGCCGCGTGCATACCAGCTATAACCAAGCGGTGGCGATTACGGGCAGACTGGCCAGCAGCGACCCTAACTTGCAGAATATTCCAGTCAGAAGTTTAGAGGGCCGCCGCATTCGCGAAGCCTTTATTGCGCCACAAGGTAGCCACATTGTCTCTGCCGACTACTCACAAATCGAGCTACGCATCATGGCGCACTTATCTCAAGACGCAGGCATGTTGCAAGCGTTTGGCAATAACGAAGATATCCATCGCCATACAGCAGCTGAAGTGTTTGGTGTAGAACGCGATGCAGTGGATAGTGAACAGCGCAGATATGCCAAAGTGATTAACTTCGGCCTCATTTACGGCATGAGCGCATTTGGTCTCGCACAAAACTTAAATATCGACCGAACTGCCGCTGCCAGTTACATCGAACGCTACTTTGCGCGCTACCCTGGCGTAAAAGCCTACATGCAAAACACACGTGAAGAAGCCAAACAAAAAGGCTATGTAGAAACTTATTTTGGTAGACGTTTATGGGTGCCAGAAATCAACAGCGCCAATGTGCAACGGCGTAACGGCGCAGAACGTGCCGCCATTAACGCCCCCATGCAAGGCACCGCAGCCGATTTAATTAAACTCGCTATGATTGCGGTAGCCAACTGGTTGGCAACAGAAAAGTTAAATGGTGAAAGCTTAAAAAGCAAACTCATCATGCAAGTGCACGATGAGCTGGTGCTAGAAGTGCCTAATAACGAGCTGGAATTAGTTAAAGCTACTTTGCCAACGCTGATGCAAAATGTAGCGAAATTATCTGTGCCGTTGCTGGCAGAAGTGGGCGTGGGGAGTAATTGGGAAAGTGCGCATTGATATTGAAATATGTAGAAATTTCTGAAGAAATGTGGAGGGTAAAACAAGATG
>JANMBK010000168.1:0-3709 GCA_031360365.1 Methylophilaceae bacterium | reverse complement strand
CTGGTCATGATGCAGATCATCTAACGGTACGTGGAGAATTAGGCAGTTTTGAGTACCGGCGTCTTGGCTTAAGCAGTGGCGGCGTGATTGGTGATTTTGATTATTTTGTAAGCGGCAGTACCTTTGATCAAGAAGGTTTTCGCGATAACGCCGAGCAACGTGCAATTCGCATTAACTCAAACTTTGGCTATCGCATTAATGATGACGTGGAAACTCGTTTTTACATCGGTTACGCTAGGAGTGATTCAGATTTACCTGGCAACTTAACCAAAGCGCAATTAAAAGATGACCCTAGCGATTCATTCTTGAGCCCAGCAACGGGACAACAAAAACGCGACATTGATTTGATACGCGTGGCCAACAAAACGAATATTTTGCTGGGGGATAATAGCAGCTTACAGTTGAGTGCTTATTTTTCGCATAAAGATTTATTCCACCCTATTTTTCAGGTGCTAGACCAAGATACTAATGACTACGGGTTTGAAGCTAAATTTTCGCAAGAGGGCGAATTATTTGGGCATAAAAATGAATTTGTTGTAGGCCTTAACCCAAGTTTTGGCTTTGGCTATGATGAAAGGTCTGTGAACAATAGAGGAAAGCGTGGTGCCAGAACTAACAAGCTAGAGAATCGCTCAAATAATATTGAGGCATATGCTGAAAACCGCTTTTATATGCTGCCTGATATCTCATTTATCACTGGCTTGCAATACACCCACTCTGAACGTAAATTAAAAGACAAGTTTTTTGCCAGTGCGGCGCTAGACGAAAGTTTTGAAGCGACTTATGTGCAAACCAACCCTAAAATAGGCGTGTTGTACGATTACAAACCGAATGTTCAGTTTTACAGCAATGTTTCTCGTAGCTACGAGCCACCGTCATTTGGCGAACTAGCTGGCGGCTCAAGGCCAAATATAGTGGATGCGCAAGAAGGCACTACGTTTGAGGTTGGTACGCGAGGTAGCAGTGAAAATGTCGATTGGGATTTTTCAGCTTATTACGCACAACTAGACAAAGAGCTATTACAAACAGCCGTATTTGCAGCTGGTAACAGCCTTGCACCATCTACGCAAACGACCAATGCCGATAAAACAGTGCATGCTGGCATTGAGCTTGGTTTAACCGCAAGACTGCCTTGGAATTTAGAGTGGCGCCAAAGCTTGCTGATTAACAAGTTTAGATTTGATGATGACAACACTTTTGGTAACCGAGATTTGCCAGGCTTGCAAAAAAGCTTATTGCGTGGCGAGTTACTCTACCGTAATAACGGCTTTTATATTGGGCCAACCGTGGAAGTTTCGCCACAGCGATATGCGGTGGATTTTGCAGAAACGTTGTATGCCGATAGCTATAACTTGTTTGGCTTAAAAATGGGTCAGCAAGTGAATAAAAACTTTTCTTGGTTTTTGGATGCGCGTAACTTAAATGATAAAGAATATACTGCCTCGACCAGTGTGATTTTTGACGCAAGGCGCGCTGGCACTAGTCAATCATTATTCTTACCTGGAGATGGCCGCTCGTTTTATGTGGGCGGTGAATTTAAATATTAATTTTTGTATTTAAAACAACTATTTAATGGATTAAAAATGAGTAAAACTATTTTATTATTGCTGATGTTATTTTGTGCTCAATTGTCTTTTGTCCAGCCATCTAGGGCACATGGGCAAGCTGAGCATAATGCAGATGGATATTTAGCCATTTCAACTACGTTTGATCAAGCGGGTAAGTTGTGGCGGGCACAGATTAAAGATGGTTTTGTATTGGTTAGCCATAGTGCCGATATTGGTAAAACTTTCTCTAAGCCCATTAAGGTGAATGCGGAAGCTCAAAAGATGAGTGCGCACGGTGAAGTGAGGCCGAAAATCGCCATCGGCAAAGATTCTGAAATTTATGTCACATGGATGCAAAATTTACCCACGCGCTTTTCTGGACACGTTTGGTTTGCCCGTTCTATCAACGGTGGGAAATCTTTTGAGAAGCCCATCATTGTGCATCAAGACCGTGCAGAAATTGGCCATGGTTTTGAGGAGATTAGCGTTGCGCCAAATGGTGATGTGACGGTGTTGTGGTTAGATGCGCGCGATTTGGTGGCAGCAAAGCAAGCAGGGGTAAAGCGCAGTGGCAGTTCGATCTATTATGCATTTTCAACCGATGCTGGTAAAACTTTTAGCCATGAAAAAAAACTCGCTGACAATGCCTGCGAATGTTGCCGTATTGCCACCACCAGCAAGCCAGATAGTACGGTTGTCGTGCTGTGGCGCCATGTGTTTGAAGGCAGCGAGCGCGACCATAATATTGCCGAAATTCCTATAGTGGGCACAAAACCAGAACCACATCGCGCCACGTTTGGGCGCTGGGTGATTGATGGCTGCCCGCACCATGGCGCTGCGCTTGCGAGTGGTGGTGAGGGTAAAGATTGGTGGGGCTACCATATGGCCTATTTTGATGGCAACGATAAGAAACCAGGCTTGTACTACAGCCGCATGGATGGCGTCGCTTGGGCAAGTTCGCCCGCCAAAAAATTTGGTGATAACACTAAGCAAGCAGGGCACCCCGCTATTTTAAGTTCTGGTGATACTGTTTGGTTGGCTTGGCGCGAAATTAAAGATGGCAAAAGCAGTATTTTGGGCATGCATTCAAACGATGGCGGCAAAAGCTGGAATGATGCCAAAACTTTAGCAAATACTAGCCAAAAAGCCGACTATCCATTTTTGTTGCAGCATAAAAACGCGCCTTATTTATTGTGGAATACGCAACAAGAAGGTTTGCAAGTATTAATGTTGAGTAAATAACTATATTGAAAAATGCTAAAAACGCCCCACCTTAACAGCAATAGCTATTTAAGGAGGCCTTATGCGTTTTGATAAACTTACCACCAAATTTCAACAAGCGATTAGTGATGCACAAAGTATTGCACTGGGCGCCGACAATACGGCCATTGAGCCACCACACTTATTATTAGCGCTCCTCAATCAAGAAGATGGCGGCACTGCGTCGTTGTTGCTAAAAGCTGGGGTGCAGATTAATGCACTCAAAGCGGGCTTGAATAATACATTAATAAATCTACCAAAATCTGCGCAAAGCAATGGCGAAATTGCTATTTCACGTGATCTCAACAACTTACTCAATGTCACCGATAAGCTGGCGCAAAAGCGCAATGACGCTTACATTGCCAGTGAGCTATTTTTACTGGCACTGGCGGATGATAGAGGCGAAACAGGCAAATTACTCAAGCAAAATGGCTTAACTAAGAGTGCTCTGGAAGCCAGTATCCATGCGGTTCGTGGCGATGCTGGTAATGATAGTGCAGATGCCGAAAATAATCGTGAAGCGCTTAAAAAATATACGCTAGATCTTACCGAGCGCGCACGTTTAGGCAAGCTGGACCCAGTGATTGGGCGCGATGACGAAATACGCCGTGCCATTCAAATTTTAGGCCGCCGCACTAAGAATAACCCTGTACTCATCGGCGAACCAGGCGTGGGTAAAACCGCGATTGTGGAGGGCTTAGCGCAGCGCATTGTGAATGGCGAAGTGCCAGAAAGCTTGAAAAACAAAAAAGTACTCAGCCTGGATATGGCGGCTTTGCTAGCGGGCGCAAAATACCGTGGTGATTTTGAAGAGCGCTTAAAAAGTGTGTTGAAAGAACTGGCGCAAGATGAAGGCCAAACCATTGTGTTTATTGATGAAATTCATACCATGGTGGGCGCAG
>JANMBK010000158.1:0-1803 GCA_031360365.1 Methylophilaceae bacterium | reverse complement strand
GGCGCCTCACCTACTTTGCCGCGAATGCCATCGGTACCGAAATATTGTTTAATCATATTTTTAGTTTTCTCATTATTTTTTAGTTTTCTAATTATTTTGTTGAATAGCTGCAACCACCTTCAGCGCTTCTACGGTTGCTTTTACATCGTGCACGCGCAGTATTTTAGCACCCTTCATTGCGGCTATAACACTGGCCGCAATACTGGCATAAAGTCGCGCATCCACATCGTTGCCCGTCATTTGGCCTAATACGGATTTTCGCGATAAGCCAACCAAAAGTGGCTGGCTTAAATCGGCAAAGCTTTCCAGGTTTTGCAGTAGCGTAATGTTATGTTCGCGCGTTTTACCAAACCCAAAGCCCGGGTCTAGTACAATTTGTGATGCTCTGCAACCCGCATGGATGCTGGCTTGCTGGCGTGCCTTTAGAAAGGCTTTTACGTCTTCTAGTACGTTATTATATTGCGGATTGTTTTGCATGGTTTGTGGTGTGCCCTGCATATGCATCAGGCAAACGCCAACATTAGTTTTTGCCACCACCTCCAATGCGCCAGATTCTTGCAGCGCACGCACATCGTTGACCATGCTAGAACCCGCAGCAATAGCAGCTTGCATCACAGCGGGTTTGTAAGTGTCGATAGAAATGGGAATACTGAGTTGCTTATCTTGTTTGAACTGTTCGACTAGTGCTTCAATCACAGGAATCACGCGATTTAGCTCTTCTTGCAAACTGACTGGCGTGGCGTTAGGGCGTGTGGATTCGCCACCAATATCCAAAATGCTAGCGCCTTCTTGCACTAATTTTAGCGCATGTTCCACCGCCAAATGTGCCGCTGCAAATTTACCACCGTCAGAAAAAGAATCAGGCGTGACATTAACAATGCCCATCACTTTGGGGGTTGTTAAATCTAGCTGAAAATTTCCGCAATGAAATATCATAAAAAAGGGCTAATTAAATTAGCCCTAATTTTACACCAAACGACTATGTTAACTAATTATGATACTTAGCTTTTAGCAGTTGGTTGCGGCACAGGCGTTGCAGTATTACCAGAGCTACCACCAGTATCACTTGGTTTAACTTTTGGCTGGCGCGGTTTAGGCGCACGCACTGGAATGCTCGCCATAATGTCGTTAATTTGGTCGGCATCAATGGTTTCATATTCCATCAGCGCTGCTGTCATTGCCTCAACTTTGTCTTTATTAGTCTCTAACAAATGTCTCGCAATGCCATATTGCTCATCCAAAATACGACGAATTTCAGCATCTACTTTTTGTTGCGTGGCCTCAGAAACCGTTTTAGAACTCATGCTGCCAAAAAACGAATCTTGCTCGCTGCCTGTATACACCATAATGCCTAAGTTATCACTCATGCCGTATTTGGTCACCATATCACGTGCCAATTTAGTAGCGCGCTCAAAGTCGTTGGATGCACCTGTACTCATTTGATGCATAAATATTTCTTCGGCAATGCGACCGCCAAATAAAATGGAAATTTCTTCGAGCATTTTGTCTTTGTAATTGCTTATGCGGTCAAACTCAGGCAATTGCCATGTTAAACCTAGCGCCCAACCGCGCGGCATAATCGTGACTTTATGCACAGGGTCAGCTTTCGGTAACAATTTTGCTACAACCGCATGGCCAGATTCGTGATAGGCCGTGTTGCGGCGCTCTTCTTCACGAATGACCATACTTTTTCTTTCGGGTCCCATATAGATTTTGTCTTTAGCATCTTCAAAATCTTCCATATCCACTGTGCGTTTGCTACGCCGCGCGGCAAATAGCGCAGCCTCGTTCACCAAATTAGCT
>JANMBK010000148.1:0-5108 GCA_031360365.1 Methylophilaceae bacterium | reverse complement strand
CACTTTATGTTAGTGAGTGAAATGCCCCATGGTGGCATGAAAAAATCTGGCTACGGCAAAGATATGTCGATGTATGCGATTGAGGATTACAGCATAGTACGGCACGTAATGATTAAGTTATAGAGCACGGCTTGTGATGATTAAATTAAAAAGATTAACTAGCTCAGTGAATTTACTAGGTGCAAAAAAACAATGCTCTGTACCAGTTCTTGGCATCACCATTCTCGCTAAGTGCTAAAGCACTAAGTCGAATGCGAAAGCCGCATGGATATTGGCTTGTAGAGCATGCCAATAATGTTTATTTAAAGCGCGCTTTAAAACATGCTTAAAAACTAGGCGGGCTACAAGAGCTGACTAATGTACTCACTTCGTTACCCGCATTGCGGAAGCGGTGTGGTTGCTTGCTATTAAAATAATAAGCATCGCCAGCACCCAATATCCGCGCGGCCTCCCCCACTGTCACTTCTAAGCGCCCTGTTAATATCACACCACCCTCCTCACCTTCATGCGCCAGCATCATCATGCCAGTATCAGCACCAACTTGGTAAGTCTCGTGCAATATTTGTAGCGCATGCCCATCTTTGGCAGAGCCAATTTGGCGATATGAAATGCCGTCACCACCGCTAATTTCTGTCAACTGTTGTGCGCGGTAAAACACTTCGCTTGCCACACCTGGTAGCTCGTCTGAAAAAAATTCTGCTAGCGTCATCGGTATGCCAGCCAATATGCGCTTTAGCGCGCTGACAGATGGGCTGGTACTGCCTGATTCGATCAGTGAAATACTGGCATTGGCTACACCTGCCTTTTTTGCCAATGCGCGTTGTGATAGCTGATACCTCAAGCGCACAATTTTTAGCCTTAGGCCTACATCAATATCCATTACAAACTCCTGAGGGTTTAAATGTAGTGTTTAGAGTGTTAAGTATACAATAACACTTTAATTTAACTTTTTAACTAAATCAATAGGTTAACAAATTAAAAAACCACACTTGACAGCATATGCTAAACACATAAACTGGTTGTAATATAAAGCATTCAAGGTTACAAAATGGAACAACCGTCAACAATTAAGCTTCCAGATTTATCACATTACTGGGTGCCGTTTACTGCCAATCGCCAATTTAAAGCCATGCCGCGCTTATTTAAAGCCGCCAAGGGCAATTACTATACATCAATGGATGATAAGCAAATTCTCGACGGCACTGCGGGCTTGTGGTGCACGCCAGCAGGCCATGGGCGTGAAGAAATTGCCACTGCAGTTGGCAAACAACTATTAACACTGGATTATGCGCCCGCCTTTCAAAGCAGCCATCCATTAGCATTTGAAGCAGCAAGCCGTGTAGCGGCTTACATGCCTGCGGGTCTAGATCGCGTATTTTTTACTAATTCAGGCTCAGAATCGGCCGACACTGCGCTAAAAATTGCATTGGCTTATCACCGCGTATGCGGTAACCCACTGCGCAATAAATTAATTGGGCGTGAGCGTGGTTATCACGGTGTTAACTTTGGTGGTATTGCAGTGGGTGGCATTGCGGGCAACCGCAAAGCGTTTGGCAATAGTTTAAGTGGTGTTGACCACATTCGCCACCCACTCGACATTGCAAAGAATGCATTTACCAAAGGGTTGCCAGAAGATGGAGGTGTAGCGCTGGCCAATGAATTTGAGGCGCGTATTATGACGCTGCATGATCCATCAACCATCGCTGCGTTGATTATAGAACCGGTACAAGGCTCGGCTGGCGTGCTGATTCCACCAGTTGGTTATTTAAAACGTATCCGTGAAATTTGTACCAAACATAATATTTTGCTGATATTTGATGAGGTGATTACGGGCTTTGGCCGTTTAGGTACTAAATTTGGTGCTGATTATTTTGATGTGATTCCGGACATGATTACGGGTGCAAAAGGCTTAACCAATGGCGTGGTGCCAATGGGAGCGGTGGCAGTTAAACGTGATATTTACGATGCGTTTATGGAAAACTCGCCTACTGGCGCCATCGAGTTGCCGCATGGCTACACCTATAGCGCCATCCCCATTGCTTGCGCAGCGGCGATAGCGACGCTAGATATTTTTAAAGCAGAGCAGTTAGAGAATCGCGCGGCGGGTTTGAGCGACTATTTTGAACAAGCAGCACATAGCCTAAGAGGCCTGCCAATGGTGCGCGATATTCGTAATATCGGCTTGATTGCTGGTATTGAGTTTGAGCCTATTTTGGGTAAAGTTGGTGCGTTTGCGTTTGCCAGCTATTTAAAATGTTATGAGCTTGGTCTGCATGTGCGTTTTACTGGCGACATCATTGCCATTTCGCCGCCGCTGACCATCGAAAAACATGAAATTGACCGCATTTTTAATACGCTAGCAGAGGCGATTAAACACGTTGCAGGCCAAATATCAAAACATGGCGAAGCTAGTTTAAACGCAAATAATTATCTTAAAAATGAACAAGCTTGGGCAGCAGCCAATTTATTAGAGCATCAAGTTGCATTAACTCATGCTGCAAATATGGGCTCGCACGACTTGCAACATTTACATATAAAACAAACATAAATACACTGGAGTTGAACATGAGCATGAACACAATCGGCCACTACATTAACGGCAAGCACGTTGTAGGCAACAGCAGCAGACAAGGCGATGTCTACAACCCTGCCACCGGTAAGGTATCTGCTAAATTAAGCATGGCCAGTGCCGCAGAAACTTTGGCTGCAATTGACGCCGCACAAGTAGCTTTCCCTGCCTGGTCTGCCACACCTGCATTGCGCCGTGCGCGCATTATGTTTAAATTTAAAGCGCTGTTAGACGAGTATGCCAATGATTTAGCCAAAGCGATTTCATTAGAACATGGTAAAACCATCTCCGATGCACGTGGCGAAGTAACACGCGGAATAGAAGTGGTGGAATTTAGCTGTGGAGCTCCACATTTGATGAAAGGTGATTTTAACGATAACGTGGGTACGGGTATTGATACTTATAGCATGCACCAGCCACTGGGCGTAGTCGCTGGTATTACTCCGTTTAACTTCCCTATTATGGTGCCGCTATGGATGATTCCCATGGCTTTGGCAACAGGCAATACCTTTGTACTGAAGCCCTCAGAAAAAACACCCAGCGCAAGCTTAATGTTGGCTGATTTACTGGCGCAAGCTGGCTTGCCTATAGGCGTGTTTAACCTAGTGAATGGCGATAAAGAAGCGGTAGATGTGTTGCTATCTGACAAACGGGTGCAAGCCATCAGCTTTGTCGGCTCTACACCTATTGCAGAGTATATTTACAGCACAGGCACCAAAAATGGTAAGCGTGTACAAGCGCTGGGTGGTGCCAAAAACCATTTAGTAGTCATGCCAGATGCGGATTTAGATCAAGTAGCAGATGCGCTTATTGGTGCAGGTTATGGCTCAGCTGGTGAGCGCTGCATGGCCATTTCTGTGGCAGTGACAGTGGGTAATGTGGCCGATAAATTAGTCGAAAAACTGCAAGAAAAAGTAAAAACTATTACCATTGACCAAGGCTTAAACGAGAAGGCCGACATGGGCCCACTAGTTACACCACAACATTTTGAAAAAGTGAAAAGCTATGTCAACCTAGGCGTAGCTGAAGGCGCTAAGCTAGTGATTGATGGTCGTGGTTATAGTCACAAAGGCCATGGCCATTCAGATTACGACAATGGTTTCTTTTTAGCGCCATGTTTATTTGACCATGTGACCAAAGATATGCGTATTTACAAAGAGGAAATTTTTGGCCCAGTGCTAGCCGTTGTGCGCACCAATAACTTTGAAGAAGCATTGAAACTAATTAACGACCACGAGTTTGGTAACGGTACTGCAATATTCACTCGCGATGGCGAAGCTGCGCGCGAATTCACAAGCCGCGTACAAGTGGGCATGGTGGGCGTCAATGTGGCTATTCCCGTGCCAATTGCTTTCCACAGTTTCGGCGGCTGGAAGCGCTCGCTATTTGGCGACCACCACATTTACGGCATGGAAGGTGTGCGTTTTTATACGCGCTTAAAAACCACCACTTCGCGATGGCCTGCAACAAACAAGGGCATGGAATCAGAATTTGTAATGCCCACCATGAAATAGACTTTTAACTTAAGCTGAAAATAAAAAAAGGGTGCTTAGGCACCCTTTTTAAAATACAAATACTAAGCCATTACCAAGTGCGTTTTACAAAGAAAGTAATTGTACCTTTATTGGTATCTCTGCCGTCGAACGTATTGTAATATAA
This sequence comes from Methylophilaceae bacterium, assembly GCA_031360365.1. Taxonomy (GTDB): domain Bacteria; phylum Pseudomonadota; class Gammaproteobacteria; order Burkholderiales; family Methylophilaceae; genus Methylotenera_A. The sequence goes on along the minus strand of JANMBK010000148.1, from coordinate 880 downwards.
CTCATTTTCAACATCAAATGTACCTGTTAATACAGCGCCAGCATTAAAGCCTTCAATTGGCTTACCAGCACTAGGCAGTGAGAAATTCCTGTTTAAACCAATCGCCCAGTCGCCTTGATCACCCTCTAAACCAGGTGTCTTTTGATACCCAGCTTTTGCTAGAAGATTTAAATCAGCAAACGGTAAAGTGTAATTGAATTTCAACTCTTGATAAGTTGCGCCTTCAGTGTCGCCTTTTTTGATTTGAGTCAAAGTATCGTCAGTTCTGTTAGCACCATAGTAATCAGTTGGAATATAGTAAAACGTGTATGTTAACCATTTATATGTTAATGCAGCTGAAACTTCAAACGTATCTTGGTTTTGACCTTTAAACGCAGGACTTCTGAATGAGTCTTCATGATCTGGGTACCAGTAGTAATTACCTAAAAAGTTAACTCCAAAACCATTTTCAAATGCTTTAGCCCAACCTGCATAAATATCGATTTCTACGCGGTTACCACCAGAGAAACCATCGCCATGCCCAAAAAATTCTTTATCAACATTAGAAAACCAAGTGCCGGCATAAAAACCACTGCTATGCGCATAATCTGCACCACCCTGTAAAGCAGGGCCATCGCTTAATGCAACACCGCGGAACATATATTGCGTATAAGCACCAAGGTTAAGAGTAAATGTGTGTGGAGATGCTGGCTCTGCAGGCGCTGCAGCTTCAACTGCTGGCGCAGCTGCTTCTGCTGGAGCGGCTGGTGCCACTGCTTCCGCAGGAGCAGCTTCGCCCGCATGCGTAAATAAACTGCTTAGTAAAAATGGTGTTGCGCACAATGCGCTAACTACTTGACGGTTTAACAACCAACTAGACGTTTTCATAACATTCCCTTAA
>JANMBK010000147.1:0-2310 GCA_031360365.1 Methylophilaceae bacterium | reverse complement strand
ATTAAGTAAAAACAAATCTGATACAAAATGGTTTTATTTGCACACCAATGCCGCCATAAAAACCACCATTTAAATGACCAACGCTCACTCAATTAAAGACTCTCTTTTACTCGCTACCACGCAACTAAAAGCGCAGAGCATTGAGGCCGAAACTGCAAAATTTGAGGCACAATTGTTGTTGCAGCACGCGCTTAATGTAAACCGTGCATGGCTCATAGCGCATGAAAACGATCCTCTGGAAGCCAATATCCATGCGGCCTACAGAGCACTGATTAAACGTCGTGCAAACGGTGAGCCGATTGCTTACATTCTGGGTTGTCGTGAGTTTTATGGTTTAAATCTAAAAGTCACGCCTTATACGTTGATTCCACGGGCGGATACTGAGACGCTGGTGGAGGCGGCTTTGGCTAGGATTGCTGCCCTATCCACTGCGCCCCTCTCCCCAACCCTCACCCGCTGGCGGGAGAGGGGCTAGGGGAGAGGGGCGATATAAAGGAGGAGCAAAACAACAGCTTAACCATTCTCGACCTTGGCACTGGTACAGGCGCAATTGCTTTAGCCATTGCCAAACATCGCCCAAACGCACTTGTAACGGCAGTAGATGCAAACCAAGCTGCGTTGGATATAGCGATGGAGAATGCGAAAAACTTAAATATCAACAATGTAAAATTTTTTTTAAGTGATTGGTTTAGCAGTTTAAATGACCAAAAGTTTGATGTGATTGTCAGCAATCCGCCTTATATCGAACAAAATGATGCACATTTAAGCCAAGGCGACCTACCCTGGGAGCCAATATCGGCCCTGGTTGCAGGGCATGATGGTTTAAGCGATATTCGAAAAATCATTTGCCAAGCTCCGCAGCACCTTAGCCCGCGAGGTTGGCTAATGCTGGAGCATGGCTACAATCAAGCCACACGCGTTGCAGATTTACTCAAACAAGCAGGTTTTAGCCAAATTAGCCACGCGCAAGATTTGGCTGGTATTAATCGCGTTACACTTGGCTGCCTGCCAAGTTGAAGGCCATCATAGTATAATTAGTGTATGAGTGATTTTTCTAATAATTCTTTGGCTACAGATTCTGTTGGCATTGTAAAAGCGCAAACTGCGCATTTTGATTCGCCGCTTACTTTAAAAAGCGGTGTAATTCTACCGCAATTTGATTTGGTGTATGAGACTTACGGCACGCTTAATGCCAACAAAACTAACGCAGTTATTGTCTGCCATGCGCTTTCTGGCACGCACCATGTGGCGGGCAAATATGCGGAAACCGATAAAAATGCAGGCTGGTGGGATAACCTCATTGGCCCCAATAAACCGCTTGATACCAATAAGTTTTTTGTGATTGGCTTAAACAATTTGGGCGGCTGCCACGGCAGCTCTGGCCCTTCTAGCATTAATGAAAAAACCAAAAAACCTTTCGGCGCCAGCTTCCCCATTGTCACGGTGGAAGATTGGGTAAATTCACAGGCACTTTTGCTAGATTATTTAGGCATAGAAACATTAGCCGCTGTCATTGGCGGCAGCTTGGGCGGTATGCAAGCGCTGCAATGGGCGCTGGCGTACCCCAATCGCGTAAAACATGCGCTGGTAATTGCATCTGCACCCAACTTAACCGCGCAGAATATCGCCTTTAACGAAGTCGCGCGGCAAGCGATTATGACTGACCCCGAGTTTTACGATGGCGATTATTACGCGCACAACACGGTGCCGCGGCGCGGGTTGAGAATTGCCAGAATGCTAGGCCACATCACCTATTTAAGCGATGACGCAATGGGCGAAAAATTTGGCCGCAAGCTAAAAGATAAAATTAAATACAGCTTTGATGTGGAATTTGAAATGGAGTCGTATTTGCGCTACCAAGGCGATAAATTCGCGGGCGAGTTTGATGCCAATACCTATTTGCGCATGACGCGCGCGCTGGATTATTACGACCCTGCGTTAGATTTTGGCGGCGATTTAAGTGCTGCTTTAAAACAAGCCAAAGCGCAATTTTTAGTGGTTTCATTCACCAGCGATTGGCGTTTTTCTCCCACCCGCTCGCGCGAAATTGTAAAAGCCTTGCTGGATAACGAACTGACTGTGAGCTACGCCGAAGTGACAGCCGCGCACGGGCATGATGCATTTTTAATGCCAGATACGCATTACCATGCGATTTTGCGCGCATATTTACAAAAAGTTGAGACTTAATATGTCAAATAATGTAAATATTACAAATACAAATATAGAGAACACAAAATTTCGCCAAGATTTTGCGATTATTGCAGGCTGGGTAGGCTTTGGCACAAAGGTGCTCGATTTAGGTTGTGGCGA
>JANMBK010000112.1:0-6223 GCA_031360365.1 Methylophilaceae bacterium | reverse complement strand
CCAATGATAGTATGCTTTTTGCATGCGAAAGTAGGTCACTGCCAAGCTATTTATATCAAACCATCGAAAGATGGTTTACATAAAACCCTCCGAGTGAGGGTTTTATTGTTTGTAGGGTTGATAAAGACCTAATTGAGTTTATGACAACTAGCTTGCCGATGTGCACGCGTTAGAAAATACCCGCATTAACTATACTCACACGAGTTAAACCATACCATCAGAGACCGCATGGATATTGGCTAGTAGGGCAGCTGTTTAAAAAAGCATAAAGCCCCGCTATGAAAGTAGTGGGGCTTTTCATTTGTACGGTATTGGTTTTAAGTTGAGAGATCTTGGGAGCCAATATATCTTTTGTTCAGTCATGAAAAATGCAAGGTTAATTGATAACTTTAGGTCTTGATTTTTTAGTAGCTAACACTTAGTATTGATTGCCGTCAAGTTAACGCTAACATACAGAGTCAGCAAACTATGAACAAAACCTTACTGATATGTCCTGTAGTTGGTGTATGGCAAATAGAAGGGAAAATCTATTTAGATCGTAAGTTTTATGATGGCCTGGTAAGTTATCAAAAAACATGGCCTGGTAATATAAAAGTGTTGATGCGTGTTGATAGCCACGCCCCACCACAATTTGGCCTAATTGAATATAATGAAGTAGAAACCCTATTTCAATTTGTTATTATAGATGCTAATGCCAAAATAGAAGCGAATGATTTGGAAGGTGCAGACATTGTGCTGGCATCAGCAGATGATTTCATGCAAATGCATGTATCTGCAATGTGCAAAAGTTTGAGCATTAAATGTGTTTATGTAATTGAATATACATTCAAAACTCGCATTCAAATTGTGATGCTCGATAGCGCTGGTATTTGGCAAAAATGTAAAACGCTGATTTGGACGGCTTTGCTAGAAGCCAAGCTAATAAAGGCCTTGCGTCTTGCCTCATCTGTGCAATCAAATGGCGTACCTGCATATAATCAATATGCAGTCCTAGCGCCAAGTCCTCTCTTATATTTCGATACGCGTAATAGCGTGGCAATGTTGGTTACACAGCAAGCATTAGAGAAAAGGCTGGATTATTTAGATCAACAGCAGCCGATACGATTGGGCTTTTCAGGCCGATTAATAGAAATGAAGGGCGCATATGACCTAATCGAGTTGGCAAATATACTTAACAAAAGAGGCTTGGCTTTTAGCTTTGATATATTTGGCGCGGGCGATCAGTCTAATGCAATGCTTGAAAGAATCAAGGAATTAGATTTGCAGGATAAAGTAAACCTGCACGGCGCTGTAGATTATGAGACAGTGCTAGTTCCATTTGTGAAGTCATCATTAGATATTTTTATTTGCTGCCATAAGCAAGGTGACCCATCATGTACCTATTTAGAAACCTACGCCTGTGGAGTGCCAATAGCTGGCTATGCTAATGAGGCGCATGCAGGTATCTTGGCTAAAGTAGATGTTGGCTGGCAGGTGCATATGGGCAATATAAACGAGTTAGCGAGGCTAATTGAGTCATTGGATACAAACCGCGAGCAAGTTAAAACAAAAGCTAAAGCTGCAATCAATTTTGCGAAAACACATACGTTTGAAACGACATTTGAGGCCAGAATGAAGCATTGCATAGATATTGTGAGTAATGTTTGAATTACATTAAATTTTAAAGGTACATAGCACAAAATAATACCGAATTCGTAACTGCCTGAATAGTAGTACGAATTAGTTAAAATTTTGGTATAATATGTGCATAATTTGAATGGGCTTTGTGCCCATTTTTTGTTTCTGCAGAATACGTAGGTAAGGAGTATTCGGTAATGCAAGATTTGCATGACTTAATTGATAAAACAGTAACTCAGCTTGGTTATGAGCTGGTTGACCTCGAGATTTCGAATCGCGGTAAATTGTTGCGCGTATTTATCGATAAATTGAACCCAGCAGACATTAAAGATAGCGTGAATATTGACGATTGCGTGTTGGTGAGCAATCAATTGGGCAACGTTTTAACTGTTGAGCATGAGGTTGACTACGACAGGCTGGAGGTTTCCTCTGCCGGTATGGATCGTGTATTGAAAAAAGAAAAAGATTTTGTGCGGTTTATAGGTGAGCGTGCGCAAATTAAGCTGCGTATTGGCATCAAAGACGAAAGTACGAATGCGACGGAAATGACGCTGCCACGTAAGACGTTTTTGGGCATTTTAAAAGGTATAGAAGGCGCTAATGTGTTGATGGAGTTTGAAGGCGTGACTTATAAATTGGCTATGACCAATATAGATAAAGCGCGCTTAAGCCCAATATTTTAGGTGTTTAGATTTTAAGAAAAATTTATTAGAATATATTGATAGTTGGAGATTGCAATGAGTCGTGAAATTTTGTTATTGGTTGATGCGCTTGCCCACGAAAAAAACGTGAGTAAAGAGGTGATTTTTACTGCTTTAGAGTTGGCTTTGGCCTCTGCAACTAAGAAAAACCACGAAGAAAACGCTGATATTCACGTGAGCATAGATCGTGAAACGGGTGCTTACACTACTGCTAGGCGTTGGCAATATGTGGAATATGACTTGTTAGAAAGTAGCGCTTACCAGTTTGATGAAGAAAGCGAACACGCAAAAGGCCGCGCCATCGGTGACTTTATAGAAGAGCCGCTAGACAATATTGAGTTTGGCCGTATTGGTGCGCAAGCTGCTAAGCAAGTAATTCTACAAAAAGTGCGTGAAGCTGAGCGTGAGCAAATTTTAGAGGATTTTTTAGCCCGTAACGAAAACCTAGTAACTGGTGTGATCAAGCGCATGGAAAAAGGTAACGCGCTTATTGAAGTGGGTCGCCTTGAGTGCTTGTTGCCGCGCGAAGCAATGATTCCGAAAGAAAATTTACGTGTAGGTGATCGCGTACGTGCTTATTTATCGCGCATAGAGCGCGGTGGCCGTGGCCCGCAACTGATTTTATCGCGCATAGCGCCAGAGTTTTTAAAGCGTTTGTTTGAGTTAGAAGTGCCAGAGATTGAAGAGGGCTTGCTGGAGATTCGCGCTGTTGCACGTGACCCAGGCTTGCGCTCAAAAATTGCCGTTAAAACCAATGACCAGCGCTTAGATCCAGTGGGCACTTGCGTCGGTATGCGCGGTTCGCGTGTACAAGCTGTAACAGGTGAGTTGGCTGGTGAGCGCGTGGATATTGTATTGTGGAGCATGGAGCCAGCACAATTTGTGATTAACGCCATGGCGCCTGCTGAGGTTTCTTCTATCGTGGTAGATGAAGATGCGCACAGCATGGACGTAGTGGTGAACGAAGAGCAATTAGCCTTGGCGATTGGCCGTAGCGGCCAAAACGTGCGTTTGGCTTCTGAATTAACTGGTTGGACATTAAATATTCTTACTGAAGAGCAAGCGGCTGAGAAAAACCAAAGCGAATATAGCAATGTCAGCCAGTTGTTTATGGAAAAATTGGACGTAGATGAAGAAGTCGCAGATATTTTGGTGCAAGAGGGCTTTAGTACGTTGGAAGAAATTGCCTATGTGCCGCTGGCTGAAATGGCCGAGATTGATGCATTTGATGAAGATACCATCAACGAGCTGCGCTCACGCGCCCGTGCTGCCTTGTTAACAGAGGCAATTGCAAAAGAAGAAAAAGTGGAAGAAGCGGCCGAAGACTTGTTAACCATGGAAGGCATGGATGACAAGACCGCACATCTATTGGCTTCTAAAGGTGTTTCTACGATGGATGCGCTGGCCGAATTAGCTGTGGATGAATTGGTAGAGCTGACGGCGATGGATGATGAGCGTGCAAAAACACTCATTATGACCGCGCGCGCGCCTTGGTTTAAGTAGAACCTAAGGTTTAATAAGTAATTGTTAATAGTGATTAGCAGCAAAATTAAAAGTAACAAGACCCAAAGAGGAAGATAGGTACAGGACATGGCACAAATAACCGTTGCACAATTCGCCACAGAGCTAGGGCTGCCCGCAGCCTTGCTGCTAGAGCAGCTTAAAAGCGCAGGTGTAGTCAAATCCGCCCTTGAAGATAAGCTAGAAGAAGCTGATAAAACTGCTTTACTGGAGTATTTGCGTAAAGAACATGGGTCAGCGCAAGCACCAAAAAGTAAAATTACCCTTACACGTAAATCGAATACTGAGATTAAAAAAACCGATAGCATGGGCAAAGCGCGCACCATTCAAGTAGAAGTGCGCAAGAAACGTGTCATTGACCGCAATGAAACAGATGCAGAGTTGCCAGTGGTTGAGGCTGCACCAATCGTTGAAGCTGCGCTAGAAGAGTTGCTTAGCGATACTGCAGTGATAGAAGCTGTCGTAGAAGTGCCTGCAGAGCAAATAGCGCAAATAGTAGAAACTGCACCAATAGCTGATGCTGCGCCAGAAGTAAAATCGACCACCTTACGCAAACAAGTGCTTACGCCAGAGCAAATTGCCATGCGTGAGCAAGAGGCAAAACGCCATGCCACACTTGCACAAATGCAAGCAGACGATGTGCGTAAAAAACAGGAGTTAGTGCAACGCCGCGCAGATGAAGAAGCTAAAAAATTAGCCGAAGCCGAAGCGGCTAAAGCTAAAGCAGCCAAGTTATCGGAAGGCACCTTACATAAACCTGCTGCTAAAGAAGGCGCTGTCGCAAAACCTGCTGTAAAAGATGCCAAAAAAGGTAAAAATAACAATAAAGAGTGGACTGACGCCGAGAATAAAAAACGCGGCTTAAAAACTCGTGGCGCGGTCACTACCAGTTCTAATTGGCGCTCACCAAAAGGTAAAAATAGACATCACGCAGATGACGATGCAGAACACGCATTTAACGCGCCAACAGAAGCCATTATCCAAGAGGTGTTAGTGCCAGAAACGATTACCGTGTCTGAACTTGCGCACAAAATGTCGGTTAAAGCGGCTGAGCTAATCAAAGTGTTGATGGGCATGGGCATGATGGTAACGATTAACCAAGTGCTAGACCAAGAAACCGCCATTATTTTGGTGGAAGAAATGGGCCATACTGCTCAAGCGGCGGCGGCTAATGATCCTGAAACATTCTTAGAAGAAGCAGAGCATGCAGAGGCGATTTTAGAATCGCGTCCGCCAGTAGTCACCGTGATGGGTCACGTCGATCATGGTAAAACTTCGCTACTCGATTATATTCGCGCTAGCCGCGTCGCCAGTGGCGAGGCGGGCGGCATTACACAGCACATTGGTGCATACCATGTGGAAACGCCGCGTGGCATGGTGACTTTTCTAGATACTCCTGGCCATGAGGCGTTTACCGCCATGCGTGCGCGCGGTGCTAAAGCGACCGATGTGGTGATTTTAGTGGTATCAGCCGATGATGGCGTGATGCCACAAACCATTGAGGCGATTCACCATGCTAAAGCGGCAGGTGTGCCAATGGTGGTGGCGATTAACAAAATTGACAAACCAGGTGCAGAGCCAGAGCGTGTCAAAATGGAATTAGTGGCGCAAGAAGTAGTGCCAGAAGAGTTTGGCGGTGAGGTCATGTTCCGCGAAGTATCAGCCAAAACGGGTAAAGGGATTGATGAATTGCTAGAGGCGGTGCTATTGCAAGCCGAAATTTTAGAGCTTAAAGCGCCAAAAAACACCCCAGCCAAAGGCTTGGTGATTGAGGGCAGGTTAGATAAAGGCCGCGGTTCGGTTTCAACTATTTTGGTGCAATCTGGCGTATTACGCCGTGGCGATATGATTTTAGCTGGCACTACCTTTGGCCGCGTGCGCGCCATGTTAGATGAGGCTGGCAACGACATAAAAGAAGCTGGCCCATCGATTCCCGTTGAGATTTTAGGTTTATCAGACGTACCAAGCGCGGGCGAAGAAGTGATTGTGCTCAATGACGAACGCAAAGCGCGCGAGATTGCCAACTTCCGCGCAGGTAAGTTCCGTGATGTGAAACTGGCTAAACAGCAGGCTGCCAAGCTTGAGAACATGTTTAACCAAATGGAAGAAGGCGAAGTTCAAACGCTAAATCTGATTATTAAATCGGATGTGCAAGGCTCTTACGAAGCCTTGGCGACAAGCTTGCAAAAGCTTTCAACCGCAGAAGTTAAAGTTAAAATTATTCACACTGGTGTCGGTGCAATTTCAGAATCAGACGTCAATTTAGCCAGCGCATCCAGCGCGGTGTTAATTGGCTTTAGCGTGCGTGCCGATGCAGGCTCGCGTAAATTGATCGAAAGTTTGGGCGTCGATGTGCGCTACTACAACATTATTTACGAAGCAGT
>JANMBK010000103.1:0-1683 GCA_031360365.1 Methylophilaceae bacterium | reverse complement strand
AAAGATTTATGCACTCCATCACTGGTTATTAAAAATATATCACCTACTTCAAGCATGCCTTGCGTGTAATCTATTAGCATATGCACATCTATACCCATGGCGCGGGTGAGTACATTTTGTAAATCGCGTGCACCATGCACGTGGTCTCGCGTCAGCTGGTCTAATAAGCCACGCCTAATTAAATAGGCACGCGAATCACCGATATGTGCAACGCTAAAAAAATGCCCGCGCACGTTTACCGCAGTTAATGTGGTGGCGTGATTAGATTCAGTGGCTGTTTGATTGCCATGGTGATAAAGCCAGGCATTGTGGGCTTGTAAAATTCGGTCGATTGAAACTGAAGCCTCCCAAGTAACAGGTGTGGCAAAAAAATCTTCTAATAATATTTTTCCTGTGGTTTTAGCCGCTATATCTCCTGCGCCACCAGATGAGACGCCATCTGCCACTAAACCCAAAATACCTTTTTCAGTTAATAAGCGCCCTTTAGGTTTAAAGGCTGCGGCAAAGTCATCGTTTTTAGTTCGAATGCCCGCATTAGAGTAACTGCCAGTATCAATCTCAAATGCGCTGACTGGCTTGGAGATTAAATTACTTTTCATTGTAAAATTTTCTAATTATTGAGTAATTAACATGGTTAAATGCTGAGAGGATGTAAAAATATATCCTTTTTTTACATTCTGCCTAAGTCATTACTAAGTTAAAATAGCCTATTTTTAAACTAATCTTATTATGACATCAACGCCGCCAATTGTTTTAACTTTCGCAGCCACAGACCCTAGCAGCGGTGCGGGTTTGCAGGCCGATATTTTGGCGCTGGCCAGCATTGGCTGTCATCCGCTTTCTGTGGTAACTGGTGTGACCGTGCAAGATACAGTGGGCGTAGAAAACATAATGGCGCTGGATGCCGATTGGGTGAACGACCAAGCGCGCACTATTTTAGAAGATGTGCAAATTGCCGCCTTTAAACTGGGCTTACTTGGCAGCGTAGAAAATATTGCTGTCATCGCCGAAATTGTCGCCGATTACCCGGACGTGCCGTTAATCATTGACCCCATTTTAACTTCTGGCCGTGGCGATGAGTTAGCCAATGAGGAAATGCAAGCGGCGATGTGCGAGCTGCTTTTTCCGCAAGCTACGCTAATTACTCCAAACAGTCTTGAAGCGCGCAGACTAGCGTTTTATGAAGAGGGTGATGAAATTCAACATACCTCGTTAGATGAATCGGCGATGCGTTTGTTGGAAATGGGTGCAGAATATGTGCTGATTACTGGCACTCATGAGCGCACGAATGACGTGGTGAATTCCTTATTTGGCAGCAATAGCAATGGTGCCAGTGGACTCATAAAAGCTCATCATTGGGAGCGATTGGCAGGCAGTTATCATGGTAGTGGCTGTACGCTGACCAGCGCCATTGCTGCTTGTTTGGCGCATGGGCTAAGCATGGAAGAAGCCATTCAAGAAGCGCAAGAATACACTTGGCAAACACTTAAAAATGCTTTTCGGCCAGGCATGGGGCAGTTTATTCCAGACCGATTTTTTTGGGCGCGCGAAGAAGAAGGCGTAGAAGATAAAGATGCAAAACAATTTGAAAAAGTTTCGCCCATTCAGCATTAGAGACGTCTTTTAAATGCAAATTAAAGGCCTTTACGCGGTGACGCCAGACACTTTAAACACAGAGTTGCT
>JANMBK010000053.1:0-2007 GCA_031360365.1 Methylophilaceae bacterium | reverse complement strand
TGCTGCATATAGCGGCTGTATTTTCCTAACAACACTTTACCTGCGATTTTTTGGCCAACTTTAATACCATCGGCCGCCATTTCTGGGCGTTTTGCCAGCATGTCGGCAGTCACTTCAAATTTCTCTTCCATAATCGGCGCGGCACCTTTTTCTTCGGCCAGTTGCACGCCAACATTCCAGCCTTCTTCGGCCATTACACGGGTGACTTCATCGGTAAATTTAATCGATTCTTCTTCGCCGTATTTCATTTTCATCATGGTAAAGGTTGAGCCTAAACCCAAATAGCCCATGCCGTGGCGGCGTTTGCGAACGATTTCATCGCGTTGTTGTTGCAGTGGTAGGCCATTAATTTCTACCACGTTATCTAGCATGCGCGTGAACACACCCACCACTTGGCGATATTCTGCCCAATCAAAGCTGGCTGCATCGGTAAATGGATTGCGTACAAATTTGGTTAAATTGACCGAGCCCAATAAACATGCGCCATACGGTGGCAATGGCTGCTCGCCACATGGGTTAGTCGCGCGAATATTCTCGCAAAACCAGTTATTGTTCATCTCATTGACGCGGTCAATCAAGATAAAACCTGGCTCAGCAAAATCGTAAGTGCTAGACATAATTACATCCCACAGGCGGCGTGCTTTAATGGTTTTATAGACGCGGCAAGCGACTTTTCCAGCATCTACACCATCTTGTTTGGTCAGATATTTGCCTTTTACTGGCCACTCGCGCCACACCACTTGCGCAATATCGTTCACATTAAGACCATCGACAATCGCTTCTTTTTCTGTGACTGGGAAAGCCAGCTTCCATTCGCTGTCGGCTTTTACCGCTTCCATAAATTCTTTAGTGATAAGGCAAGAAAGATTAAATTGGCGCAAACGGCCGTTTTCGCGCTTGGCTTTAATAAAATCGGTGACATCTGGGTGCGATATATCAAACGTAGCCATTTGCGCGCCACGGCGGCCGCCCGCAGATGACACGGTGAAACACATTTTGTCGTAGATATCCATGAAACTTAATGGACCAGATGTATAGGCGCCAGCACCCGCCACAAATGCGCCTTTTGGGCGCAGTGTAGAAAACTCATACCCAATGCCGCAACCTGCTTTAAGCGTTAAGCCAGCTTCGTGAACCTTGTTGAGGATGTTATCCATGCTGTCTTCTACCACGCCAGAAACGGTGCAGTTAATAGTAGAAGTAGCAGGTTTATGCTCTAGTGCGCCTGCGTTAGAGGTAATGCGGCCTGCGGGAATCGCGCCCTTGCGTAAAGCCCACAAAAATTTCTCGTGCCATTCATGACGTTTTTCTTCAGTCGTTTCCACATCGGCCAGTGCGCGCGCCACGCGAGAGTACGAAGCATCCATGTCTTTATCAACGTGGTCGCCATTTTTAGCTTTTAAGCGGTATTTTTTATCCCAAATATCCAACGAGACTGATTGGATTGGAATTTCCACGCTGGCGTTCTCTTGCGATTTGGCCATAGGCTCGACTGCTTTCAACATACTCACTCCCATAAATCTTTATTATTAACTGTTCTATTAAATATGTTTTTTAGAACACTTTTTGCCTCAAAAAACATGCCTATTCGCTAACTGCGTGATTTATAACCATTTAGCAAAAAAATTACTGCTTAAACACAATATATTGTGCCTCAAGTAGAAATTTAAGCCTTTATTTTGTATGCGTCAATAGTATTTTTACTTAGTTTTATTTGCTTATTTTGTTAAATTTTGGCCAAAACCAAGCCAGTATTTGCATTGCGACTAGGTGAGCGATTACTCACAAAAAAATAATATTTTAAAATAAATTTCTCGCACTATTTTGCTAACTGTGTGTGCGTTTTTTGTAGCGCAAATAAATCGCTATTTTTATGAGAAAATGCTGAATGAATCGCTTTTTCTATTCCATGCTGCTTTATTTAATTTTGCCGCTGGTGCCGCTTAAATTATTATGGCGCGGCATTAAACAGCCCGCTTATCGCCAACATTGGGGCGAGCGGTTTGG
>JANMBK010000050.1:0-2527 GCA_031360365.1 Methylophilaceae bacterium | reverse complement strand
TGCGCAGTGAAATTAAACGTTTTTACATCTTTGACTACTAAAAATCATCGGCCTGCAGACCAATATCCATATTGGTAATGGATGTATTTATTTCTATCTTGTAAGACTTCAATAGTCTAGCGGACTACGTCAACCAATCTGTTCAAGGCGGGCTATTGTGTTGCCTTTTAGCTCGCTATCCTCGAAAATACTTTAATTAGAACTTTAATAACTCACAAGGGGTGTAAATTTGCATTATTTGCCGACATTAAAAATGTTAAGTGTTACATTGCTTTTAATGATATCTAACACAGTTTTGGCAGGGGTGCCGTTTGTTACTGACGACCCTGAACCGGTTGAGCATAAAGATTTAGAAGTCAATTATGCTTTGAGTAAAACTTGGAGGAACAATGCAGCTTCGGCGAGTATTCCAAGTATTGATTTAAATTATGGTTTTACCCCGAACTTGCAACTGCATGCGCAGCCTCGGTTTTCATATGAAAGAGAAGGTGCCGAAGGTAATTATGGCATTGATAATATTGAGATTGGAGTGAAGTATAGATTTATAAATAATGAATCTAATGGGTCAAACTATATGGTTGGAATATACCCTATGTTACAGTTACCTACAGGGGATAAAAGGCTTGGTGGGGTTCGAGGCAAAATGCAGTTGTTTTTACCTGTCTGGGCTCAATATAATAAAGAGAACTGGACTATGTATGGTGGAACTGGTTATAGAATAAATCGTAACGAAGACAGTAAAAATTCTTGGTTTTTTGGAGGTGTAATATTGTATAAGTTGACAAATAAATTCAAGATGGGTGGAGAAGTTTTTCGAGAAACCTCGACTACAACTGGGGAAAGGGGAACAGCTGGTTTCAATCTTGGTGGAATTTACAATCTGAAAGAAGATTACAGTGTTCTTTTTTCCGCTGGTAAAGGAATAAGCAATATTTCATCTACCAACAAATTATCGGCTTACATTGGGCTACAGGTAATCTACTAGCTCAATGACTATTTTGGACCAATATTAGAGATAGAGCGCTTCGCAAATTCCCCTTCATGTATAAAAGTTTTAAAGATTCAGATTGAAATGCGATGAAACCGCTATTAACTAGCGACTATCTTCACCACTTCTGCAATTTCTTCTGCCAATTTTTGCACCAGTTTTGCATCTTGTCCTTCTACCATCACGCGGATTTTTGGCTCGGTGCCAGAGGCGCGTAGTAGCACACGCCCAGCGTCATTGAGTTCAGCCTCAGCCTTATTAACGGCGTTTTTAATTTGTGGAAGTTCTAAATCCAGCTTAGTTTGAGTTGTCACGTTTATTAACACTTGCGGGTACAAGACAAGTTCTGCACGCATCTGCATTAGAGTTTTGCCATTTTGTTTTAACGCATGCAGCACTTGCAATGCTGCAATAATCGCATCGCCACTGGTGTGTTTATCTAAGGTTAAAATATGTCCGGAATTTTCGCCGCCCAGTTTCCAGTTTTTCTCATTCATCAGTTCCAGCACATATCGATCGCCCACTTTGGCGCGCGCGAATGGAATTTGATGTTTTGCCAGCGCATGTTCTAGCGCTAAGTTAGTCATGAGCGTGCCCGCTACGCCGCCTTTTAGCTTGCCTTTGGCATACAAACCCAGTGCAATAATGTACAAAAGTTGGTCACCATCTAGCAAGTTACCTTGCGCGTCCACCATCATCACGCGGTCGCCATCGCCATCAAATGCAATGCCTAAATCTGCACTGTGTTCAACGACAGCCTTCTGTAATGCTTGTGGATGCGTTGAGCCAACATCCAAATTAATGTTCATGCCATTTGGCATGTTGCCAATATTAATAAGCTCTGCACCCAGCTCGTGAAATACAGGCGGTGCTACATGGTAGGTGGCACCATGCGCGCAATCGAGCACAATTTTTAGACCACGCAAATCCATATTGTTAGGAAAAGTGCTTTTACAAAACTCAATATAACGCCCAGCAGCATCATCTATGCGTCGCGCCTTGCCTAACTTAGCCGATTCCATGACTTGCATTGGCTTGTCTAATTCCGCTTCAATCGCATGCTCAATCGTATCGTCCAGTTTTGCGCCTTCGGCAGAGAAAAACTTAATACCGTTATCGTAATAAGGATTATGCGAGGCAGAAATAACAATGCCTGCTTGCGCGCGCAAAGCACGCGTGAGGTAAGCAACAGCTGGTGTTGGCATTGGGCCTGTTAATAATGTATCAACACCCGCAGCCGTAAGCCCAGCCTCTAAAGCGGCCTCTAGCATGTAGCCTGAAATACGCGTATCTTTACCTATTAATACAGTCGGCCGCGCGCCTTGGCTAAGATGGCTATTGAGTGCCAATACGCGCCCTGCCGCATAGCCCAAGTGCATGATGAAATCCGGCGTAATGGGCGCCTCACCTACTTTGCCGCGAATGCCATCGGTACCGAAATATTGTTTAATCATATTTTTAGTTTTCTCATTATTTTTTAGTTTTCTAATTATTTTGTTGAATAGCTGCAACCACCTTCAGCGCTTCTACGGTTGCTTT
>JANMBK010000031.1:0-2488 GCA_031360365.1 Methylophilaceae bacterium | reverse complement strand
AAGAACACTAAGGCCCAAGTGCCAGTAGAATGTTCAACAAATTCAATCGGATTAGCACCTAAATTATCGTTAAAACCAAGCCAAACCAAGCGCGCTAGCGGCAACAAGGCAAGCAACCACACACCACCCTTTATATAGGTAATTTGTTGTTTAGTCATTTTGAATTTTAGCTAGAAATTGTTAAATAAGTCCATGCCAGCATACATCTGCCCTACTTGCTCAGCATAGCCATTAAACATTTTGGTTTTAATTCGGCCGCCAAACAAGCCAGCGCCTATTGGCTTTTCAGATGATTGCGTCCAGCGTGGATGATCCACCTCAGGGTTCACATTGGCATAAAAGCCATATTCGCTAGGGCCAGATTTTACCCAAGTGGTCAGTGGCATTTTTTCTACGAAGCGAATTTTTACAATGGATTTACCACCTTTAAAGCCATATTTCCACGGCATGACTAATCTAACTGGCGCACCATTTTGGTTTTGAAGCAGCTCACCATACAGGCCTACAGCTAGCAAAGTCAGCGGATTATTGGCTTCATCCATACGCAGGCCTTCAGTATATGGCCAGTCTAGTATGGGTGAATTTACACTTGGCATTGTTTTAGGATCATTGGCCGAAATAAACTCTATAAATTTGGCATTACCAGTTGGCTCTGCCCATTTGACCAAGCTGGCTAATGGCAACCCCACCCATGGAACCACCATCGACCAAGCTTCTACACAGCGATGGCGGTAAATGCGTTCTTCTAGCGGTGCCAATTTCATCAATTCTTCTATGCTAATGGTTTTGGCCTTTTTAACTTCGCCTTCAATGCTAATTGTCCAAGGCCGTGTTTTAAATTTTGAGGAGTATTTTGCAGGGTCAGACTTATCAGTGCCAAATTCGTAGTAATTGTTATACGTCGTCACATCTTCGTATTTAGTGAGCTTTTCGCCCGCGCCAAATGCGGTTTTTTTGTACTCAGCTATTTTTATGCGAGCGCCCGGTTTAAAGACTACTTTATCTGCTTTGGCAGGCGCGTTTGCGCGCCCTAGCAAGCGCGCATCGCCTTCTGTTGTGCCGCCGCTAACCGTTGCTGCACGCGCCCTAGCCGATAACAGCAAAGCTGAACCTGCTGCCAACCCAAAGCCAGCGGCTTTAATAAAGCTACGCCTATTATCAAACACTTCTCGTGAGGTGATTTCTGAAGGTTGAATATTGCTGGGGTTAATTGCTGATTTGCTAAGAATAATCATATGGTTGCCCTATGTAACAAGTGATATACATGCAGTTTAGTCGCCTCACCAATGCTAACCTTACATTTTTTTTAATTACTTAACTTTTTAAGCGAGGCTTCAATTTCAGCTGCCAAATCAGTTTCGCCAATATTTTTGGCCATAGCAGATGCGTCAGCTAGCATGATTTTTGCGCCAGCGGTATCGCCAGATGCTGCTTTAGTCTGCGCTAAACCGTAGTTTGCTAGCGTCTCATAATAGGCGCTGCCGTTGTCTTTGCTAAATTTAAGCAGTTTTCTATAAGTGTTTTCGGCTGCGGGGAAATCTTTCGCAACTTCGTAAACGCGCCCAAGCGCCACGCTGGCATTGGCAAACTGCTCGCGCGTGCCAGATTTATCGTGCATCAAGGTGGCTTTTAATTGGTATTCAATCGCCTCATTATTTTTGCCCAGCGCGCTATAAGTTGATGCCAAGCGCTCAAAATCATCGGCACGCTCATTATCGTTCATGGCTAACTTGCTGGCGGCAGTGTATCTTGTTAAGGCCGCAATGAAATCTTTATTTTGCACGTGAGCATCGCCAATTAATTTCAAATTCACCCGCTTAAATTTACCCATGTCTCTTTCTGTGTCAGTAATTTTGATGCTGGCTTCATAGCTAGCAATTGCCTCGGCTATTTTGTTATTATTTTTATGTAAATTACCAATAAAAATGTGTGCCAAAACCTGCTCAAACCCAGGCTGAGATTGCTTTTCAGCCGTTTGCAGTGCGCTTAAGGCCTCATCATACTTGCCAAGTGCGCCTAGCGCCCTGCCCTTGCACAACAAGCCATCGCGGTTATTGCTTTGCAGCTTCAAAATTTCATCTGCATTGGTTAATGCACTGCTTGCATCCGCTTTATTAAGCGCCGCATTACAGGCAGAAACTTTGTCAGAAAGTGCGTCAGCGTTTGCATTAAAACTGATTAATAACAATATAGTAAGAGTTGATATTAAAGTATTTTGTAAACTATTATTTTGCTTCATTTTGCTTCAAACCTATTCAAAAAGTGTTGTTGAAAATAACCGCTTAAAAAAGCGTTGTTTGCGTTTTGGTATCACAGTCAGACGCAGCTTGACTGGAATTAGTTGCTATTAAACTGAATAATCCCGCTTCATCAATGATTGCTACGTTTAAATTTTGTGCTTTTTCAAGTTTGCTGCCTGCTTCTGTTCCTGCCACCACAAAATCAGTTTTTTTAGAAACACTGCCACTCACCTTGCCGCCGGCCGCTT
>JANMBK010000003.1:0-4241 GCA_031360365.1 Methylophilaceae bacterium | reverse complement strand
CCACTACTTAGGCCTAGACGACGGTACTCAAAACTACCCAATTCTCCACGTACCGTTAGGTGATCTGCATCGTGGCCAGTCGGTGATATAAAGTTAATGGCGCCTCCTAAGTTGCTGGCACCATATCGCAGTGCATTGGCGCCGCGATACACTTCGATATAGCGCGTTGCCATTGGCTCAATCGCTTGATAGTCAAAGCCGCCATCTGCTTGATTGACTGGAACGCCATCTTGCAAGAGTTTGATACCACGCCCATGAAATGTGCGTTGTAAACCAGAACCGCGAATGGAAAGCCTTGTTTCTTCTGCCCCAAAGCGTGATTGCGCTAGCACGCCGGTGGCTAAACCAAGTGTATCCCTAAAGTTAGAGACGCGTCCTTCTTTTACTTGATCCAAATCTACAATGGTCACTCCGCCTGCCGTTTTATTAATGGCCTGGCGCGCTTCTTCAATATTTGGCTGCGTGGTTGAGCTGACTTTACTTGCGCTGACACTCACTTCATCTAAGTGAATGGTTTCATTATGGTCAGCTGATGCGAGCATTGGTAGCGCCGCTAATACTACGAGAAATAGTTTTTTATACATGATGTGCATTCCAAAAAAATAAATAATCAACCGCAAAAAAATGCGGCAAAAATAGCTTAGTTTTAGAGAATGCTTGGGGGTGCCTGTGCAGGCGGGGGAAGTACTGAAAAACGTGGTAGAACGACTTGATAATTTACCGCAATTTGCTGTGCTTGTGCAGCTAAAATCTCAATAATTGGCTCATGTGGTGCTTGAATCGCCGCATCAGTGCTAGGGTTTGCACAGAACGGGCAATGCTGCAAATGGTGTTGAATGCCTGAAGGTGATTTTTCTGATGTTTGAGCAGGTAACTCTGTGGCCAGTTGCTGGCCTTTGGTAGTAAGCACTTGAATAGTAATCTTATTACCACTTGTAGTACAAACCTCTTGCGCAAAGCTACTATTGTTTGCGGCGGCCAATGCATGCGAAATACTGGGCGCAAGCGACGCAAATACAATCGCCAATAAAGCGATTTTATTTAAGAACTTAAATAATTTTTGCGACAACATACTGTGATTTTAACATTATTGGTTAAAATGCAAAATACTTAAATGATATAAGGCTATATATATGGCAGGCGGCAGTTTACTCATGTTATTGGACGACATTACCACGATGTTGGACGACGTTTCGGTGATGACCAAAGTGGCGGCCAAAAAAACCGCAGGCGTATTAGGCGATGATTTAGCACTTAACGCGCAGCAAGTATCTGGCGTAGATGCAAGCCGCGAAATACCTGTGGTGTGGGCAGTGGCTAAGGGTTCTTTTATTAACAAGCTCATTTTGGTGCCGTCCGCTTTGGCGATTAGCTATTTTATCCCTTGGCTGATTACACCTTTGCTGATGATAGGTGGCGCGTTTTTATGCTTTGAGGGTTTTGAAAAAATTGCGCATAAGTTTTTGCATAAAGATGATGCAGACAACCATGATAAAGCCATAAAACAAGCGGTAGCCGACCCAAAAATTGATATGGTTGAGTTAGAGAAAGACAAAATTAAAGGCGCAATTCGTACCGATTTTATTTTATCAGCCGAGATTATTGTGATTGCACTGGGCACAGTGGCTACGGAAGTTTTTAGCAAACAAGTGGCGGTGGTAACTGCCATCGCGCTAATTATGACTATAGGTGTATATGGCTTGGTGGCTGGCATCGTCAAGTTGGACGACCTAGGTTTACATCTCATGCTGAAAAAGGGCACTAGCTTATTCAAGCAAATTACTCGCAAAATTGGTGCGGGCATATTGGCATTTGCGCCAAAATTAATGCGCTTTTTAAGCATTGCTGGCACCGCCGCGATGTTTTTGGTAGGTGGCAGCATTATTGGGCACGGCATTCCTGCCATTCATCATATGAGTGAGGCATTAATCGCTAGCGTACAAAACTTACCTGCAATTGGTGGCGTGCTTAAAGTGGTTGGCCCCATGTTAGTAGATGGCTTAGTAGGCTTAATCGTAGGCGCAATCTGTGTAGCAGGCTTTATGCTGGTACAAAAAGTAATGCCTAAAAAACAAACATAAATATCAGATGGAAATCGCCAAGCTATTTGGGTTATTTATCGCAACGGCAGTTGCAGAAATTGTCGGCTGCTATTTGCCTTATTTATGGCTTAAGCAAAATGGTTCCGTGTGGTTGCTACTGCCAGCTGCATTGAGTTTATGTTGTTTTGTGTGGTTATTGTCTATTCACCCCACTGCAGCAGGCAGAGTGTATGCGGCTTACGGCGGAGTTTATATTGGGGTGGCTATTTGCTGGCTGTGGCTGGTTGATGCGGTTAAACCAAGTACTACTGATCTAGTTGGCGTTGCAGTTTGCTTGGTGGGTGCGGCTATTATTATGCTGGGCGCTAAAACGAGCATATGATAGTTGTTAAAAATTGCAGCTAAAAACAATGTATTAATTGACATGCCCTGCAAGCCAATATCCATAAGGCTTGCAGGGCATGTTTTTTCTCTCGCGCTATATTTAGTCTATTTTTAGTTAATTATTCGTCATCGCTGAAGCGCTCTTCTTTAAACGGGTCTGCTTCGTTATGATAACCGCGCACCTCCCAAAAACCGCGCCTATCATCCTCATGTAACTCAATGGCCTTTAGCCATTTTGCGCCTTTCCAAGCGTAGCGTTTTGGCACCACCATGCGCACTGGCCCACCGTGGTCTTTGGTTAAAGTTTGGCCTAAAACTGAATTTGCAATCAGCACATCATCATCTAGCAAAGCTTCTAACGGCAAATTGGTGGTGTAACCATCATAGCCATGCATGGTGACAAACTTGGCATTGGTTAGCGGCATCGCCAATGCCAGCAAATCACGCGCCAGTACGCCTTGCCATTCCATATCCAACTGGCTCCAACGCGTCACACAATGAAAATCAGAAATATCGGTAATTTGCGGTAGCGCTTTATAGGCCGCCCAATCTAAATCCAGTTCGTTTTCTACCAAGCCATACACACGCAGCCGCCACTCAATCGTGCCTATCCATGGCTTTATTCCCATATCTAATACAGGAAAGTTACTCACCTGCTTTTGGCCAGCAGGCACACGAATATTGTCTCCTAGCTTACCTGGTAGATTTCCCTTTTTAGCAATCGCAATCTTGCCTGCGATGAGTTTTTTCCAATCTGGCATTATTTACTCTTTAAACTTATGCTGGCTCATTCAAAATCATGCTGGCTGTTTAAAGCTATCCCATAACAAAAGTGCTACGCCGACGCAAATCGCGCTATCCGCCACATTAAACGCGGGCCAATACAAATCATTAATATGAAAATAAAGAAAATCCACCACATAACCCAAAGTGACCCTATCGTACAAATTACCAATCGCGCCGCCTAACACTAAGGCCAGCCCCCAGCAAAAAAGTTTTTGCGAATTGTGTTTAATTATTAAATAAGTAATGACGACGACCGCAACCACTGAAACTGCGGTAAAAAACCACTTCTGCCAACCGCCTGCATCGGCCAAAAAACTAAACGCCGCGCCTTCGTTATGAAACCGCACCAACTCAAAAAAAGAGGTCACGGTTAAACGTTCGCCATACGCAAAAGCCTGTTGAATAACTGACTTAGTGTAAAGGTCTAGCGCAACAATAATAGCGCTAATACTGAACCAGCCATAGGAATTTTTAAGCATATTTTCTCACTTCGCCTGCGCCAAATAAGTTGCTCACGCAACGTCCACAAATCGATGGATGCTCAGCATGTGAACCAACATCTGCGCGGTAGTGCCAGCAACGCTCACATTTTGCGTATTGGCTTGGTTTAACTACTATTGCTTCCTGATCTCGACTCGATACTTTAACAAGCTTTGCACTTGATGTAATCATTACAAAGCGCAAATCATCTTCTAGAAACTCAAACATACTAAATATTGAGTTACTAGAATAATGAAACTCTAATTCAGCTTGCAATGAGGAACCAACCTCTCCTTTTTCTCGAAGTTTTTCAATCTCTGCTTGAGCGTATTTTCTAGCTTTGATTACAGCCCCCCATTGTGCTAGCCGATTTAGATTTAAACCATGCTCTGGTAAGTTATACCAAAGCTCTTCAAACACTGTTGCATCTCGGCTTACATTTAGCGTTTGCCAAATTTCATCCGCAGTAAAGCTTAAAATAGGTGCGATTAAACGCATAATGGTATGCGTAATATGGTGCAAAGCACTCTGCGCGGCACGGCGGGCGGC
>JANMBK010000058.1:0-5143 GCA_031360365.1 Methylophilaceae bacterium | reverse complement strand
CTTTGCCAGATGCAACGGATTTACTAATTATATGCATGGAAGCAGGTTTAAGTTTTGACCAAGCATTGGCTAAAGTGGCCTCTGAAATTAAACTTAAGTCTGAAATACTGAGCCAAGAACTAGAGTTATTGCTGATGGAGGTGCGCTCAGGATTTACCAGAGAGCGCGCGTTAAGAAATTTAGCGCTACGAACGGGTGTAGAGGAAATTGATGGTTTAGCCACAATGGTCATTCAATCGGAACGCTTTGGCACTAGTATTGGTGATGCGTTACGCATACATGCAGATACTGCAAGAACTAAGCGTAGACAAAAAGCTGAGGAAACCGCATCTAAAATTGCCCTAAAGCTTTTATTTCCTTTATTAATCTGCTTGATGCCCGCTATATTTATTGTGCTTTTAGTGCCTTCGCTAATGCAAATTAAAGAAGCACTCTCTTAATTAATATCTTAATTGACATAAGGTGATAATGATGAAAACGAAATCTAAGTTACTAATGTGTTTACTGAGTTGTGGTTGCTTAGTGAGCTGTACATCGGTGAATAAAAATACAGCCTTGAATGAAAATTTTCGAGCAACACAAAAAATTGTAGCAACGACACAAGCCGATTTAATCAAAGCCAGTCGACCAGATCAATATTACGAAATTGGGCGTCAATACCAAAAAAATGGTAGTTACAGTGAAGCGGTAATTGCTTATCAAAAATCACTACAACTAGATCCAAGTTATACTAAAAGTATTACTGGTTTAGCTGCTGTATTTGCAGATCAAAAACTTTATAACATCTCTATTCCTCTATTTGAGCAAGTGACTAAATTAGAACCGAATGCGGTTAATTACAACAATTTAGGTTATGCCTACTTTCTAAATAATCAGTATGTAGAAGCAAATAGGGTGCTAACTCAAGCCATTATGTTAGAGCCTAATTATTTGCAGGCTCAAAAGAATCTAGAGTTGGTCGCTAAAAATCTGCCGCCAGCCATTGACAATTTTAGTGCACAACAAGAAATTCAAACAGTAGCAAACAATCTTCAAACCAAAGAATTAAAACCTGTTACTGATATTAAAGTGATTGATACTAGTAAGCTAATCGTTCCTGCAATTGAGCCACAACCAGAATCAAAAATGATTCAAACGGCAAGTGGTATCTATGAACTCAACTTAGAACAGCCTAGAGATCTGCCTAAAGCTAGTTCCGTAAGTGCTGCGAATACAGGTAGTACTATCAATCCAAGCAATAATGCCTCTAGTAGTTCTAATGATATTTTAGTGTCAATTTCTGGTGGTATCAAATTCAGTCATATACCAGGAATGGCTAAATTGTTTGATTTAGCTATCAATACTATTGACGCGATTAATTTAAATGATAGTAGTAAATTTGTAGAAATCATCAATGGAAATGGTATTAAAGGTATTGCTAGAGCAGTTGCAAGCAGGCTTAAAGATGCTGGTAATGTGCAATTTAAAGTTGCCGATTCTAAACGCTTTAATCAAAGCAGAACACACATTCAATATAAGTCAGGCTATAGAGATAACGCGGTGAGCTTAAATAATAGTTTAAAAAATAAACCTTACTTAGTGCGCAATGATAATTTACCCAATGATGTTGCATTACGTTTGGTTTTAGGTAGGGATATACTACAAGAAATAAGTAAATCTGCTATTCAAGTGACAGCGCATGCAGAAAAACTCTCTTGAGAATATAAATAAATGCTACTTATACTAATTTAACATAATATACATTATGCGAAGTAAATAGGAGAACAAAGAAGCCGAGACTATTACCTCGGCTTTTTAAATCAATCAGTTACCTATTGTTGAAAAACGCGATATTCATGACACGGTCATTCACAAAAGTCAGTTCAGTTTCTTTATAGGTACGTTTTGGATCATACTTCACCACATTGCTGTAGTACCACATTTCTACTTTAACGGGTTTGTTTTTCTTATCATCCACATTTTTACCCGTTACCGCAGCTGCGTTGCTTGGTTTAACAGATAACTGTGTCTTGACAGGTTTGCCTAGTTTGGCAGTAATGGCTTTTTTTGTCTTACCGCTAAAATTAGTGATGAATTCATCTTCTGTGTAGGTTTTACCAGCTGCAAAAGCTTGGCTTGCGACAAATACACCTATAACAAAGCTTCCAACTAAAATTTTCTTGAATGTAACTAAATTGCTGAACATTTTGTATCCTTATACCCTTAAATGAATGATTGCTTAATTTAACGCGTTCTGACGCATTTTGTTGACCTAGCCTATGCCAACGTATTAACTAAAGCTTAATTTCAAACCATCAAAGCCCACATATGTGTTTTTTGGCAGCTTGTTTGTTAGTGCCGCATATTCTAAATCATGTGTCATGTGAATCATATAACTTTGTTTAGCATTTATACGACTGATGTAAGCCAGGCTTTGTTCAATATTAATATGCGTTGGATGCGCAGCTTCGCGCAAACAATCTAACAACACCACATCCAAATTTTCCAACAGCGCGAATGAAGATTCTGGTATTTCAGAAACATCCGTCATATAAGCCATATTGCCAATTCGATAGCCGAAAATTTGGCTTCTACCATGCTGCACAGGAATCGGTGTAATTTGCACACCAAATAAAGTTAAGGGCGAATCTATAGATTCAATACGCAATACAGGCAAATCCCAAAAACTTGCTATTGGCTCGCGTAAAGCATACCCAAATTTTTGTTTAATATGCTCAACGGCGTCTAGCTTTGCATATAAAGGAATCTGTTGACGCTGAGTTTGGCAAAACGCGCGCAAATCGTCTATGCCATGCAAATGATCGGCATGTGTATGCGTGTAAAGCACGGCATCTACACGTTTGATATTTTCGCGTAAAGATTGAATGCGTAAATCTGGGCCAGTATCAATGAGTATATTTTCGCCAGTATCTAGCGTAATTAAACTGGAGCAACGGCTACGCTTATTACGCACATCTGCTGATACGCACGTTGCACAGCTACAGCCCACTACTGGCGTACCTGCGCTGGAACCTACGCCTAGCATGGTGAGCTGCATTATTGGACTGGTATTGATTTAACTAGTGTTGATTGAACTGGCACTGCATACTTAAACAAGCTAAAAAAATTGTGTGTAGTGGTTTGCACTACCTCCTCTAAGCTAACGCCGCGCAAATTAGCGATTTCTTGAGCCACATATTTCACATAGGCTGGCTGATTAGTTTTGCCGCGAAACGGCACTGGCGCTAAATAAGGAGAATCTGTTTCGACGAGTATTTTATCTAACGGAATTGCTTGTGCAACTTGTTTGATTTGGATGGCATTTTTAAAAGTGACAATGCCCGAAAAAGAGATATAAAAACCCATCTCAATCGCGGCCTGCGCCACTTCTAAATTTTCGGTAAAGCAGTGCATTACACCTCCAATTTTAACAGCACCCTCTTCTTGCATAATGCGTAAAGTGTCTTCTGCTGCGCTGCGCGTATGAATAATCAAGGGCTTATCCACCAAAATAGCAGCGCGAATGTGCTTGCGGAAGCGCTCACGTTGCCACTCTAAATCACCCGTCAGTCGAAAATAATCCAGCCCAGTTTCGCCAATGGCGACTATTTTTGGGTGCTGTGCTAAGCGCACTAATTCTTCAACGCTAGGTTCTTCAATATCTTCATAATCTGGGTGCACACCAACTGAGGCATAAAAATTTTCAAACTGCTCGGCTAAACTTAACACTTCAGGAAATTTATCTAAGGTGACAGACACACACAATGCGTGGCCAACTTCTGATGCTTGCATTTGTTGGCGCAATGCAGGCATGTTATCTGTGAACTCAGAAAAATTAAGATGGCAGTGTGAATCGACTAACATGATTGATTAGATTGACTTATGTTGATTTGGAGGAAATTTAGATGCTCTGGAAGACTCATGGATATTGGCTCGCAGAGCATCGCTTTAAGTCACAAAAAGCAAGCTTACATGGTATGTGTGGCACGATTAGTTTTTAATGCGCCACCCAACAAGGCTTCGATTTTATTTTTAACTTCTAAGCCACCGTCCTTTTCACTAAATTGCACGCCTATGCCTTGCGGCCGATTGGCTTGTGGAGAAGGCATAATCCAAATCACTTTGCCGACCACTTTCAACTTCATCGGGTCATCTACCAAACTCAGCAGCATAAATACTTCTTCGCCAATTTTAAAGTTTTTATTGGTAGGAATAAACAAACCACCGCCTTTAACATAAGGCATAAACGCGGCATATAGCGCAGACTTTTCTTTAATGGCCAGTGAAAGCACGCCAGGCTTGTTGCTAGGATCTTTAATTTGGTCTGTACTAACTTGCATATTCATATTGAGTTAATGTGCCTTAAAAATTTGTGTATATTGTAACAATATATTTTCTAACTGCGCCTCATTACTTAAGGGGTGATTCGCTGTTTTTTTTGCTTCTAGCAATTTATTTTGAAAACCCAACAATAAGCTTAAGTTTACGCTTTTAGCCAATACTTGCAAACAATTTACTTGCTGCGCATGGTAGCGCAGGGATTGAGTCATCTTGTAGGCTGTCACATCAAATAGCCATTTTTGCAGAGTATCAATCGCGCGCTCCATGCCGCACCCTAAAAACAAAGGTGCACAGGCAAAAGGGTCTAATTTAGCCCCAAGAGCAAGGTTTTTGAGCAAAATTGCACTGAACTCGCCCTCTTCGACAATTTGCAGTGCGAGTAAAGGTGCACCGCCAGCTAAATCTAGCGCATTTTCAGCAATTTTTGTTTGTAGCGTGATTTGTTGTGAGCCCAGCCACTCAAGCGCGTCAGCTCTGCTTGGCAGCGGCATATCGATGGCTTGGCAACGGCTGGTGATGGTAGGCAGCAAACGCTGTGGTTGGCTGGTAACCAGTAAAAATAAAGTGTTGGTAGGTGGTTCTTCTAACACTTTTAGTAGTGCATTGGCAGATACGCCATTCAGCATGTCGGCAGGTGAAATAATAATGACTCGATAGCCATTCACTTGGTGGCTAGAAAGCGTCAAGTAATCAAGCAGTTGACGTATTTTAGTAACGGATATTTGGGTTTTTTTAGCGGTTTTCTTTTTTGCTGTATTGGTTAAGGCATCGTCTGCATTGTCTGCATCTTCTGGCCCAATCAGCATAAAATCTGGGTGCGTAC
>JANMBK010000267.1:0-4647 GCA_031360365.1 Methylophilaceae bacterium | reverse complement strand
TTTTCGGTAAATGGTACGTCTATATTAAGTGGGCGGGCGTTTTTAATTTAGGCCTGAAATAAGCTGGCGTCGCTATTTGTTGTTTGCGCTTCGGCTAATAAACGTTCTTTTGCTTGTTGTTTGGCTAAGATTAAAGCTTGTTCTTTGGCCATTTTTAAAGCGTTGGCTTGCACTTTGGTAATGGGAATAGAATTGAGTGCTGGGCTTTTATTAGCTAATGATTTTGCATGTACCATATAAGTCCAAATATCATTTAATCCTAAATGCTTCCAACATTTTCATTCCGACGAAAGTCGGAATCCAGCGGCGTTTAAAAGTCACTAGATTCCGACTTTCGGCGGAATGACGGATGAAGAAAATTGCTTTAAAGTTATAAAAACACCTGCCCTGCAGACCAATATCCATGCGGGTTACAGGTCGGTTGTTTTAAGCTAATTATTTCAAATTATGCTTACTTTAAGTTATCAAGGTAACGCTCAGCATCTAGCGCAGCCATACAACCTGTGCCAGCACTGGTGACAGCTTGGCGGTAAATATGATCTTGCACATCACCCGCTGCAAATACACCAGGCACGCTGGTGGCAGTTGCGTTACCTTTGCGGCCAGCTTGCGTGATGATATAGCCGCCTTCCATTTCCAGTTGACCTGCAAAAATATCGGTATTGGGTTTGTGGCCAATGGCAATAAATACGCCTTTTAAATCAATGTCTTTAGTGGTGCCATCGTTCGCATTTTTAATGCGCATGCCTGTCACGCCCGTATTGTCGCCCAGCACTTCATCTAATGTGTTGAATAAAGCTAACTCAATTTTGCCCTCGGCGACGCGCGCCTTGAGCTTATCCACTAAAATGGCTTCAGCTTTGAATTTATCGCGGCGATGTACTAGCGTCACTTTGCTGGCGATGTTGGATAGATATAGCGCTTCTTCTACCGCCGTATTGCCGCCACCAATCACGGCCACTTCTTGATTTTTATAGAAAAATCCATCACAAGTAGCACAAGCAGAAACACCTTTGCCGCTAAATTTTTCTTCACTGGGCAAACCTAAGTATTGTGCTGAGGCGCCCGTAGCAATAATCAGCGCATCACAAGTATATTCGCCATTGTCGCCAACTAAGCGGATAGGTTTTTCGGCTAAATGCGTGGTGTGAATATGATCAAAAATCATTTCGGTATTAAAGCGCTCGGCATGCTTTTGAAAGCGTTCCATAAGCTCTGGCCCTTGTACGCCATCGGCATCTGCTGGCCAGTTATCCACATCCGTTGTGGTCATTAATTGGCCACCTTGTGCGATGCCAGTGATTAGCACAGGTTTTAAATTGGCGCGCGCGGCATACACTGCTGCTGAGTAACCAGCAGGGCCAGAGCCCAAAATAAGAAGTTTTTGGTGACGTGTTGCCATGAAGTGTTGCTTTCTAAATTTGATTAATTAACTTTAAAATGAGGGTTATTGCCTAGTTTTCAAGGCAATTTAAGCAAACAACATTTTAACGTAAATTATATGGTGATTAACGCACTATTTTTCTAATAAGCTACGCAGCATCCAAGCAGTTTTCTCATGTAATTGTAAACGCTGTGTCAGCAAATCAGCCGTGGCCTCATCGCTGGCTTTTTCAGCAGCTGGGAAAACACTACGTGCTGTGCGGCAAACCGCTTCATGCCCAGCTACCAGCTCAGCAATCATATCATTGGCTTTTGGCACGCCATTGGCTTCTGGAATAGAGGAAAGCTTGGCAAATTGACTGTAAGTGCCAGGGGCGTACACATCGAGTGAGCGTATGCGCTCAGCTACCAAATCCACTGCCAAAGCTAGCTCGTTATATTGCACCTCAAACATTAAATGCAAGGTATTAAACATCGGGCCAGTCACGTTCCAATGAAAATAGTGCGTTTTTAAATATAAGCTATATGTGTCTGCCAATAGTTTAGATAAGCCCTCTGCAATAGCTTGTCTATCTTGTTGCTTGATGCCGATGTCCATAACTGACTCCTTTTGGATTGTTTATGTAATTTTAATTTCTAGACATAGTTTAGGCAATTTGATTTTGCTATAATTCTAATAATATTAATTCAAGTGCAGCATTCATTTTAAAGGCTCGTAACCCATTGTTTCTTAATAAAAAATCACCCCCTAGCAATGGCCGCATACAAGCGCCACCGTCGCCATCTCAAATCCAAGGCGCAAAATTAGTGCGAGAGGCGTGGTGGTTAGGCTTAATACTGATGGGTTTGTATCTAGCGGTCATTCTCATCACGTACAATCGCGAAGATCCTTCATGGTCGCACATGGCCAGTGAAGGCGCGCTGATTCACAACGCTGGTGGTGCAGTAGGTGCGTGGATATCAGATATGTTGTTGTATTTGTTTGGGTTCTCGGCCTGGTGGTGGGCGGTGCTGGCCATTTATTGCGTGTGGTTAATGTATCACCGCTTAGAGTTAACGATTAGCGAGCGGCCATTTTTGGTGTTTAATTTGGTGGGCTTTGGCATACTTCTCGTCGCCTCATGTGCGCTAGAAGCAGGGCATTTAATCACGCTACCAGCCACGCTGCCATTGGGCTCTGGCGGCATGCTTGGCAACGCTGTAGATAGTGGCTTGCAGGGCATGTTCGGTTTTTCAGGTTCAACTATGATATTACTGCTGTTATTCGCCATTGGCTTCAGCTTATTCAGTGGTTGGTCATGGATTATGCTCACCGAAAAATTAGGCGCAGGCTTAATTGCGAGTTACCAGTGGGCATGGAATAAATATCACGATTGGCAAGATAGAAAAGTCGGCAAAGTGGTAGAGCAAAAACGTGAAGAATTTGTAGAAAACGAGCGCAAACGTACAGAGGACCGCGCACCACTGGAAATTAAAGTTCCGCAAACCGAGATTGCCAAAAGCGAGCGCGTATTAAAAGAAAAACAAACTTCGCTGTTTGTTTCTGATAGTGATTCCAGCTTGCCGCCGCTGCATTTATTGGATGAAGCCAATAACACGGTCGAACTGCCATCTGCGGCAACGCTCGATTTTACCTCGCGCTTAATCGAGAAAAAACTGATGGATTTTGGTATTGAGGTAAAAGTGCTATCTGCGCAGCCTGGGCCTGTGATTACACGCTATGAGCTTGAGCCTGCGGCAGGCGTAAAAGGCAGCCAAGTGACTAATTTGGTGAAAGATTTAGCGCGCGCCTTGTCTGTGGTGAGCGTGCGTGTGGTTGAGACGATTCCAGGCAAAACCTGCATGGGACTAGAAATTCCCAACCCAAAACGTCAAATCGTATTTTTATCCGAAATTATGAGTAGTCAAGTGTATGCAGACATGCATTCTCCTATTGCCATCGCCATGGGCAAAGATATTGCGGGCAAACCTGTGGTGGCTGATTTGGCTAAAATGCCGCACGTCTTGGTCGCAGGGACGACCGGCTCGGGCAAATCGGTGGCGATTAACGCGTTGATTTTGAGCTTTTTGTATAAATCTGACGCCTCGAAAGTGCGCATGATTTTGATTGACCCGAAAATGCTCGAGCTCTCGGTGTATGAAGGCATCCCACATTTATTGGCGCCTGTGGTGACTGATATGAGGCAGGCTGCCAACGCGCTGAATTGGTGTGTGGCTGAGATGGAGCGTCGTTATAAATTGATGTCTAGCCTAGGTGTGCGTAATTTGGCGGGCTACAACCAAAAAATTAAAGAGGCTGAAAAATTAGGCGAGAAAATTCCTCATCCATTTAGTCTAACGCCAGACGCACCTGAGCCGCTGGAAGAAATGCCATTAATTGTGGTGGTGATTGATGAACTGGCAGATTTAATGATGGTGGTTGGTAAAAAAGTGGAAGAGCTGATTGCGCGTTTGGCACAAAAAGCACGCGCTTCGGGCATTCACTTGGTGTTGGCAACGCAACGACCGTCTGTTGATGTGATTACAGGTTTAATTAAGGCCAATGTGCCGACGCGCATCTCGTTTCAAGTGTCTAGCAAAATCGATTCGCGCACCATATTAGACCAAATGGGCGCTGAAGCGTTACTAGGTCAGGGCGATATGTTGTATATGCCGCCCGGCACGGGTTATCCGGTGAGGATTCATGGCGCTTTTGTCAGCGATCACGAAGTGCATCAAGTGGTGAATCATTTGAAAGCCATGGGTGAGCCGAACTATATTGAAGGTATTTTGACC
Organism: Methylophilaceae bacterium; assembly: GCA_031360365.1. Classification (GTDB taxonomy): domain Bacteria; phylum Pseudomonadota; class Gammaproteobacteria; order Burkholderiales; family Methylophilaceae; genus Methylotenera_A. The sequence continues at coordinate 489 of JANMBK010000267.1, read as the reverse complement.
AATGAAACAGAAGGCAGTGGCGATGCTGGTGACTATGTATCCGATGGCGGCTCTGAAAAAGACCCGCTATATGACGAGGCAGTGGCCATTGTGCTAAATAGCCGGCGCGCGTCTATTTCATCGGTGCAGCGTCAGTTGCGTATTGGTTACAACCGTGCAGCTAGGTTAATAGAGGATATGGAACGTGCTGGGCTTGTTTCTGCCATGCAGAGTAACGGTAATAGAGAGGTTTTGGTGAAAAGTAATGCATCACAAGATGATTAGGTTTTTCACAGGGTTTTTAATTTTATTCAGCAGCTTATTCAGTCATTTGGCAATGGCCGATGGCGTCACTAGTTTGCGCGATTTTTTTAATACCACCACCACCATGCGCGCGCAATTTAGCCAAATGGTCAACGATAACAAAGGTCGCAAGGTGCAAGAAGTAGAAGGTACCATGCAGCTGCAACGGCCGAATAAATTTCGTTGGGATTACAAAAAACCTTACGA
>JANMBK010000235.1:0-3747 GCA_031360365.1 Methylophilaceae bacterium | reverse complement strand
GCATAACTTGGGTGCGTTTTTATCGCGGTTTCTAGCGCATTTTTAGCTTTGTCATACTGGCCAGCATCGGCGTATAACACCGCCAAATTGTTATAGGGCTCAGGAAGATTAGGATATTTTTCAGTTAAATCAGTAAACGCTTTAATCGCCTCTTCGCGTTTGTTGCTTTCTGCAAGAATAATGCCTTTCATAAACATGGCTTGCGCATCTTTTGGGTTGGCCGCCAAGTAGGTGCTAATGCGCTCTAGGGCCGCAGCTTGTTGACCGCTTTCGGCCATTTTGGAAATATCTTTAAGTTCGTCCGCGTGCACAACTAAAGCAAATGAGAAAACTAACACTAATGGCGTGATAAATTTTAGTAGAACAACATGGCGAATTTTCATTATGGTGTGCTCGAAGCAGTTGTAAAAACGCTATTCTATCAATTGCATAGCTAACATCCAATAGCCCAGCTAGCATAAAAGCGTTAAATTACAATTTATCCCCTATTTTGTTCGGTTTAAGCTCGTTATAATGCGCAAATGTTAAAAATTTACAACTCTTTAAGCCGCGATAAGCAAATATTCACTCCCATAGAAGCCAAAAAAGTACGCATGTATGTGTGCGGCATGACCGTATACGATTATTGCCATTTAGGCCATGCGCGTGTCATGGTGGTTTTTGATATGGTCAATCGCTGGTTTCGCGAAAGCCAATATCAAGTCACCTACGTACGTAACATTACCGATATTGATGACAAAATTATTAAACGCGCCAACGAGAATAGTGAAACCATAGGTGCGTTAACGCAACGTTTTATTGATGCGATGGATGAAGATTTTGCCAAGCTAGGTATCGAGCCGCCTGCACATCAGCCGCGCGCCACTCAGCATATTGATGGCATGATTACGATGATTTCAGCTTTAATTGAAAAAGGCCATGCTTATATAGCGGCCAATGGTGACGTGTTTTACAGCGTGCGTAGCTTTGCCGATTACGGCAAATTATCGGGCAAAAGCTTAGATGATTTACGCGCGGGTGAACGCGTGGACGTTGATAATAATAAAAAAGATGCCATGGATTTTGTGCTGTGGAAATCGGTAAAACCCAACGAACCAAGCTGGGATTCACCGTTTGGCGGACCTAATGGCGGCAAAGGTCGCCCAGGCTGGCATATTGAATGCTCGGTGATGAGCGCGCATCATTTGGGCGCACATTTTGATATTCACGGTGGTGGCCAAGATTTACAGTTTCCACACCATGAGAACGAAATCGCACAAAGTGAAGCGGCGCATGCTGTTGATGGAAAAGCCTGCAAAATGGCGAATTACTGGATGCATAATGGTTTTGTGCGCGTTGACGATGAAAAAATGTCGAAATCACTCGGCAACTTTTTTACCATTCGTGAAGTGCTGAAAAAATATGATGCAGAAGTGGTGCGGTTTTTTATTTTGCGTGCGCATTATCGTAGCCCGCTCAATTACAGCGACCAACATTTGGATGATGCTAAGTCTGCTTTGACGCGCTTATATACTGCTTTGCGTAGCCGCGAAGTAAGCACTAACTTAATTGATTGGAACCAGCCGCAAGCTGCGTGTTTTAAAGCGGCGATGGATGACGATTTTAATACGCCAGAAGCGTTTGCTGTGTTGTTTGAGCTGGCGAATGAAGTGAATAAAACACAATCGATTGAAGCCGCGAGGTTGTTGAAAAATTTAGGTGCAGTTTTGGGTTTGTTGCAGCTCGACCCTGATGAGTTCTTGCATGGCACTACGCAATATCTTAAACCTAGCTTGTTTGTCAACCAGAGCACTTTTTATTCGCCAACAGTTACTTTGATGCCTTTGACTTCTCCAAAGGAAATTGAGGAGCAGATTGCAAAGCGCCTAGAAGCCAAAAAATCTAAAAACTTCGCTGAATCTGACCGCATTCGTAATGAATTAGCAGATGCTGGAATCATTTTAGAAGACACGCCGCAAGGCACCACTTGGCGTCGCGCTTAAAAATAAAAAAACATAAGGAATGATAAATGCCTGTTAAATTAACTGCCCCACAAGCCGCATCCCTATTGCCTATTAGCGGTATTGAATTAGGCTTTGCAGAAGCGCATATTCGTAAACCTAATCGCAAAGATGTGCTGGTAGTTAAACTCGCTGAAGGCGCAACTGTGGCTGGTGTATTTACTTTAAATAAATTTTCCGCTGCACCCGTCATTTTGTGTAAGCAATATCTAAGCCAAAAGGCAGGCATTCGCGCGCTTTTAGTCAACACGGGTTGTGCCAACGCTGGTACAGGTGAAGATGGCTTAAACCGCGCCAAACAAAGCTGTGAAGCGCTCGCAGACTTGTTGGGTGTAAATACAAACCAAATATTACCGTTTTCTACAGGAGTTATTTTAGAGCCGTTGCCAGTAGATAAAGTGATTGCGGGCATGCCAGTAGCAATTGATAACCTTAAAGAAGACAATTGGTTGAATGCCGCCGAAGCCATTATGACCACTGATATTGTGGCAAAAGGCGTCAGCAAACAAATCATGGTGGAAGGTAAAAAAGTTACCATCACGGGCATCAGTAAGGGCAGTGGCATGATACATCCCAACATGGCCACCATGCTGGGCTATATAGGCACCGATGCTGCCATTAGCCAAACGGCGCTGGAAAGCATTATTGAATATGCGGTGAATAAATCATTCAACTGCATTACGGTAGATGGCGACACCAGTACCAACGACAGCTTAATTTTGATGGCGGCAGGCAAAGCAGATAATGTGCAGATAACAGAAGACAGTGCAGGATTTGAAGTAATTCGTGACGCATTAACAGAAGTTGCTGTTGAATTAGCACAGGCTATTGTACGGGATGGTGAAGGTGCCACCAAATTTATGACAGTGCGTGTAGAAGGTGGAAAAACTGAAGCTGAGTGCCGCAAAGTCGCTTACGCCATTGCACATTCACCATTGATTAAAACCGCATTTTTTGCGTCAGACCCAAATCTGGGTCGTATTCTCGCTGCGATTGGTTATGCGGGTGTTGATGACCTAAACGTAAACAACATGGAATTGTATTTAGGTCATGTTTTAGTGGCTGAAAAGGGTGGTCGCGCAGCAGGTTACCGTGAGGAACAAGGCGCTGCCATTATGCAGGAATCTGATATTTTAGTGCGGGTAGTGTTGAATCGCGGTAAATCAGACGTCACGATTTGGACCTGTGATTTTAGCTATGATTATGTCAAGATTAATGCGGATTATAGAAGTTAGTCTGTGATGGGTAACTTTGAAAAACTTATTAGCCGCGCTGAAAACTTAATTGATAAGCTAGAAGCTATGTTATCAGCACAAAGCCCGCCTGTTGATTGGGCTGCGACGGCTTGGCGCTGGGTAATGCATAACGGCCACAATAGTTTACAAGCGGTTGAACATCCGCATGCAATTTCGTTGGATAATATTCGTTTTGTCGATGTGCAAAAAGCTGAAATTGTGCGTAATACCCAGCAGTTTATTCAAGGCTTTACTGCCAACAATGTATTACTGACAGGTGCGCGTGGTACAGGAAAGTCTAGCTTGGTAAAAGCGCTATTACCTCAATTTTCTGCGCAAGGGTTACGTTTAATAGAGGTGGAAAAGCACGATTTGATTTATTTGCATCAAATTGTGACCTTAATTAAAAATCGACCAGAAAAGTTTATTATATTTTGCGATGATTTAAGCTTTGAGGCGGATGATGCGGGGTATAAGGCGCTTAAGGTGGTGTTAGACGGTACGTTAGCAAG
>JANMBK010000189.1:0-2859 GCA_031360365.1 Methylophilaceae bacterium | reverse complement strand
GCGGTGTTGGTAGAAGTGCATAATGGCGATGAACTCGAGCTGGCTTTACAGCTAGAAACGCCGTTGGTGGGCATTAACAACCGTAATCTGCGTACATTTGATGTTACGCTACAAACAACGCTGGGCTTGCTTAAAAGGCTGCCAAATGACCGCATTGTTGTCACCGAAAGTGGCATTTTTACGGCGGACGATGTGAAATTAATGCGTGATAATAATGTGCATACGTTTTTGGTGGGCGAGGCGTTTATGCGCCAGCCAGAGCCAGGTGTAGCGCTAGCAAAAATGTTCGCCTAAGCCACTTAAAGTATAGTGAGGATATTAAAATGAGCTACCCATATACCCGCCCACGCCGCATGCGTAAAGACGAATTCTCGCGCAGATTAATGCGCGAAAACGTGCTGACGACCAATGATTTAATCTACCCAGTTTTCGTTTTAGAAGGTAACAACCGCATAGAAGAAGTGGCCTCTATGCCAGGTGTCCAACGTCAAAGTATTGATGTGTTACTCAAAACAGCGGGTGAATGTGTGCAACTTGGCATACCCGCATTGGCCATATTCCCCGTGATTGATACACAATTTAAAAGCCTAAATGCCGCTGAAGCATTTAACCCTGATGGCCTTGTGCAACTCGCAGTTGCCACACTAAAAAACGCACATCCGCAGCTGGGCATTATTACCGATGTAGCGCTAGATCCCTACACCACGCACGGCCAAGATGGCTTAATTGGCGCCTGCATTGGCGTGCGAAACGGCTTGCTTCACCAACACTTCTATGGTGTCATCGTTTAGCACATAACCTGCGGCGTCAATTAAGCCATCTTGGCCGTGCGTGGTGTAAGGGTCTAGTGCTACGTCGGTAATAATCCCAAGTTGCGGATACGCGCTTTTTAATGCGGCAACTGCGCGTTGTACTAAACCATTTTCATTAAATGCTTCAGCGGCATCTAAGCTTTTAAATTGCGCATCAACTACAGGAAACAACGCCAGTGCTGGTATGCCCAGCTGTACACATTCACCAGCCGTTTTTAGCAATACATCAATACTTTGGCGTTTTACACCTGGCATTGAGGCGACTTCTTCTACTCTGTTTTCTCCATCTAAAACAAAAACAGGGTAAATTAAATCATTGGTCGTCAGCACGTTTTCGCGCATTAATCGGCGTGAGAATTCATCTTTACGCATGCGACGCGGGCGGGCATATGGGTAGCTCATTTTAATATCCTCACTATACTTTAAGTGGCTTAGGCGAATACCTTTGCCAGCTCTACACCTGGCTCTGGCTGGCGCATAAACGCCTCGCCCACCAAAAACGTATGTACATTGTTATCACGCATTAACTTGACATCGTCCGTCGTAAAAATGCCACTTTCGGTGACGATAATTTTGCTTGCCGGAATGCGTGCCAGCAAATCCAGCGTAGTTTGCAGGGTGACATCAAAGGTGCGTAAATTGCGGTTGTTAATGCCTAATAGTGGCGTCTCTAGCTGTAAAGCCAAATCTAGCTCTTCGACATTATGCACCTCTACCAGCACCGCCATGCCTAAGCTGTGTGCAACGCTTTCAAGTTCCTGCATTTTGACTAGATCAATGGCGGCGGCGATGAGCAAAATACAATCGGCGCCCATGGCACGCGCTTCGTAAATCTGGTATGCGTTTATCATAAAATCTTTGCGCAATACGGGCAGGTTGCATGCCGCACGCGCTTGTTTTAAATACTCTGCGCTGCCTTGAAAATACTCTACGTCAGTGAGTACTGACAAACACGCTGCGCCGCCTGTCTCGTAACTTTTTGCAATTTCAGCAGGGTTAAAATCGGCACGTATCACCCCTTTTGATGGGCTGGCTTTTTTAATTTCGGCGATTACTGCTGCATTTCCCGCTGCAATTTTCGCACGAATAGCACCAATAAAATCACGCGGTTTTGGCATGCTTTCGGCCGATGCTCTGACAGCAAGCATTGGTGCGGCTTGCAGAGCATCATTTAGCTCTCGGCGTTTAGTTTCTAGTATTTTGTTTAAAATATCACTCATATTGTTTTACTCATAAGTCTTGCCATTATGCTTAATCCAGCCAACCCTATTACCATCCTGCGAAGCGCTAATTTCACCCTGCGGGTTTTTATGTGTCCAATGCATCACGCCGCCTTTTGGGTTATAGACATATTCGCCCCTAAACGTCACCGCATCGCCAATTTGCAAATTCTCAACCCGCGGCGCTAAATCAATATTGTGCGCAAACAATAAAGTTTGCTCAGGCGAAATGCTGACCAAGAATTTTTGATGACGCGAGCCTTTGTTGTCATCGGGTAGCAGCTTTTTAACCACACCCATACCTTCAACAAAAATATCGCTCTTTTTGTTTTTAAACGCATCTATCAGCGCGCTGTTATTTTCATCTATATTAATTTCTGTACTGATTGGCGCATCGTCAGCAGCAGATACACTCGACGTACTTTGCTTGCATGCTGCCAGCAAGCTCAAAATAAATAGTAAAACTAGTGTGGTATGTTTCAAACTGAGCTTAATTGTATTAGTGCTTCTAATTTAGCTAACGCTGCGCCGCTATCTATTACTTTTGCAGCATGCTCAATACCCGCATGGATATTAGCTTGCAGGCCGGCAGTATAAATAGCGGCACCCGCGTTTAATAGCACAATATCGCGCGCAGCACTATTTTTACCTGCACTTGCTTTGCCATTTAGCACGTCTAAAATCATGGCTTTAGATTGTTGTGCATTTTCTACTCGAATGCTTTTAAGCGCGTGCAATTTCAAGCCAAATTGCGCTGGGTTAAGCGTATATTCGCGCACTTTTCCATCTTTTAATTCTGCCACAAACGTATCGCCCGTAAACGAAAT
>JANMBK010000184.1:0-10959 GCA_031360365.1 Methylophilaceae bacterium | reverse complement strand
TTAATGAGTTTTAACGGTGTGTCTTCGTCAAACAAAATCACCGCATCTACGCTCTCCAATGCCGCCAACACGCGCGCGCGATCTTGCTCATGCACCACAGGTCGAGTAGGCCCTTTAATAGCGTTGACTGATCGGTCTGTGTTTAAGCCCAGTATCAATTTATCACCACGTTTTTTTGCGGCCTCAAGGTAAGTCACATGACCAGCATGCAGCAAATCAAAACAGCCATTGGTGAACACAATTTTTTGTTTAGCTTGCTTCCATGTATTCACTTTTAAATCTAATTCAGCTAAATCGCAGATTTTATGTGCTTGTGTATTGCCTTGCTTGGTCGTCAACGCTGCTATCAAATCGGCTTGAGTAATCGGCACGGTGCCCACTTTGCCCACCACCACGCCCGCAGCAATATTGGCGAGTTCTAAACTTTGTAGTGGCGTTAAATCATGCATCAACCCAGCAGCTAAAGTGGCAATTACTGTATCGCCCGCACCAGAAACATCAAACACTTTTTGTGCAGTGGCAGGTAAGTGGTGCGCATTGTTTTTAATTGTATCGCCTTCAATTAAGCTAATGCCTTCTTCACCGCGCGTCACCGCCATAAAACTTAAGCCCAGCTTGGTTTTTAGCGCCGTCACTTTGCTGATTAAATCCGCGTCTTGGCTGTTGGTATGGCAGGCTTCAGCGGCTTCTTTTTTGTTGGGGGTGAGTGCAGTCGCACCTATGTATTTGCTGTAATCTGAGCCTTTTGGGTCCACTAAAACAGGTATTTTATGTGTTTGGCATAAGCTAATAATTTGTTGGCAAATCGATTCGCTAAGCAAACCTTTGGCATAATCTGACAAAATCACCACGCTGGGTTTTTCGCCTAGCTCTAGTTTTAGTACTTGCAGCAAACTAGTATTGTCGTCAGTAGAAAAACTTGCGCTATTTTCTTGATCTAGCCGCAACATCTGCTGGTGGCCGCCTAAAATACGCGTTTTGGCAGTCGTAGGACGTACTTTGCTGGCAATTAAATTGGCTTTTACACCGTTGGCCTTTATCAGCTGACTTAAGGTTTTCGCTTCAGCATCCACACCTACGCAGCCAATAAGCTTCGTTTCAATGCCCAACAATGCAAGGTTAACCGCCACATTGGCTGCGCCGCCTGCTCTCGCTTGCTCACTTTTAATCAGAACCACGGGTACTGGCGCTTCGGGCGAGATACGGCCGACTTCGCCCATTAAATAGCGGTCTAACATCACATCACCAATCACTAATGCGTGTTGTTTAGTAAAGCCAAATTGTTTGACGGTTCCGATTAAGGTTTGCATTAGTCAGATTCAAGGATTTCACAAAGCGAATGCCCAACAAAAATATGCGCTTCTTGAATGCGCGCCGTGACTGAGGAAGGCATAATTAAATTGTATTGGCACATAGCAGTTAACTTGCCGCCAGTGCCGCCTGTTAAGCCGACTGTGGTCGCACCAATTTCTTTAGCCGCTTCCATGGCGCGCACCACATTGGCGCTGTTGCCTGATGTCGTGATACCAATAACTAAATCTTCCGGGCGACATAACGCTTCGATTTGGCGCGCAAAAATGTAGTCATAACCATAATCGTTGCCTACCGATGTCAATATTGAAGTGTCCGTAGTTAATGCAATCGCAGGCATGCCTTTGCGCTCTTTTTTGAATCTGCCGACGATTTCTGCAGCAATATGTTGCGCGTCTGCCGCACTGCCGCCGTTGCCCATAATAAGAATTTTGCCCCCATTTTTGATGCAGTATTGCATTGCAATACCCACATCAGAAATCAGTGTGAAAATGGGTTCAAGCGCAATAAACATGGCCATGTGGGCGGCATGTTCGCCTTTTAAATAATCAACATATTTCATCTATTCTCCCCCTTAACAATAAGGGTCATCTTGCATAAGGTAATTTTGTACGTAATCTTTTAGGCCATCTTCTAAGCTGGTCATGGGTGATTTATAGCCAGCCGCACGAATTTTTGCCATCGGCGCCTCGGTAAAGTATTGATATTTTCCTTGCAAATCTAATGGCATATCAATGTATTCAATGCTGGGTGTTTTGCCCATGCTGGTCATGACACTGGTTGCTAAATCTTTAAAAGTGCGTGCTTTACCCGTGCCAATGTTGTAGATGCCGTTGATGTTAATTGTAGGGTGCGCAGGCCTGTTGCTTAAAGCTGCGCTAAAAAAATGTGCGACGATGGCTGCTGCGTCTTTCACATAAACAAAATCACGTTGTTGCTCACCATCTTTTACGCCTGCTCCAGAGCCTTTTATACTGTCTGTACCTTTAAACAATTTCATATTGCCAGTTTCTTTAAACTGATTAAAGGTGTGAAAAGCCACGCTGGCCATGCGTTCTTTATGGTATTCGTTGGGGCCATACACGTTAAAAAACTTAAAGCCTGCCCATGCCGGTGGAGAGTTTTCGGGCGTTTGTTTTAACGCCCATTGGTCAAAAAAGTGTTTTGAGTAGCCATAGCCGTTAAGTGGACGTAGCTTATCAATGCTGGCATCGTCATAGCCTGCGCTGCCATCTCCATAAGTGGCGGCTGAGCTGGCATAAAAAAACGGTACTTCATTCTCCGTACACCATGCCCATAAATCTTGGCTGTAATGAATATTGGCTTCTACCAGTTTATTGAAATCGCGTTCGGTGGTCGCACTAATCGCACCCATGTGGATGACGGCGGAGACATCATGGTTGTTTTCTAAACGGTTGCCTTCTAAAAAGTCAAACAACTGGTCTTTATCTAAATATTCAGCATATTGTCGATGCACAAGGTTTTGCCATTGCGCTTCGTGCGTGATGTGGTCAACAATCACTAAATCATCGCGACCGAGTTTGGTGTTGAGGTGCCAAGCGATGATGCTACCTATCATGCCAGCCCCGCCAGTAATAACAATCATAATTCGGGCACTTCTCTCAATATATTCTTTGGGCGCATTACTGCGTTACGCGGTACTCGTAGCCTCAATGTACAACTGCGTACACCTCGGCTTCTGCGTTCCGTGCGTCTTGTACTGCAACCCAAATAATGCATTGATAAAAGCCCTCATGAATAAAGCAATATTGCCATGCATTATAACGCTTATTAGCTAGCGCCTAAAGCTTGCGCGTTGGCTTTTGTTGCCGCGTTTTCGGTTTTAGCTGTTTGCGCATCCCAATCGCTACTTACCCAGCCTTGCAGATTTTCTAGCGCTATTTCAGTCAGCGCGTGTATCCAAACATCGTTGTCGTTCAGTGCAGGAATATATTGATAATCGCCACCGCCATTGCTTTGAAAGATATGTTTGCCTTCCATGGCAATTTCTTCCAATGTTTCTAGACAATCGCTGCTAAAACCTGGGCAAATCACATCAATTCTAGGTGTTTTGGCTTTGCCTAACGTTTCCAAAGTGCTTGCCAAATAAGGCTTTAACCATTCTTGTTTGCCGAAGCGTGATTGAAATGCGAGTTGATATTGCCCTTTACTTAAACCCAAACTTTCCGCCAGCAAACGCGCAGTTTTATGGCAAGTGCAGTGGTAGGGGTCGCCTTTGGTTAAATGCACTTTGGGCACCCCATGAAAGCTCATCACCAACTTTTCGCCTGCGGCAAAATCAGGTTTACGATTGATTTCCCAATATTTAAGTACACTTTTTTCTAAGGCCGCAATATAAGCAGGGTGGTCGTGGTAGCCGCGCACAGTGCGGATGCCAGGCACATTACGCATTTTCAGCAGCATTTTCCAAACCGCATCCAATACCGCTGCCGTGCTGCTAGCAGCGTATTGCGGAAACAGTGGCAACACCAAAATGCGGTCGCAATGTTGCGCCTTAAGTTTTTCGATGGCGGATTTCATGCTGGGGTTGCCGTAACTCATGCCTAGCTCTACTACAAACGGCGAGTTGATTTTTTGCGCCAAATACCCACGCAGCATGTTAGTTTGGCGCTGCGAATACACCATCAAAGGTGAGCCTTCTTTCATCCACACTTGCGCGTATTTTTCAGCGGATTTTTTTGGGCGAATCACCAAGATAATGCAATTTAAAATAAACCACCAAATCGCCCGTGGAATTTCCACTACGCGCGTATCACTTAAAAATTGACGCAAATAAGGCCGCAAAGCCTTACCAGTAGGCGCACCTGGCGTGCCAAGATTGGCCAGCAAAATGCCTACTTTAAGTTGGTCGCCATGAGAATAGAGTGGTTCGGGGTTGTAATAAGCCATGGCGCATTTTAGAGTAAATTGCTAACAATTGCCAACGGCCTTTGTTAGGTTCCTAAACAGGTATAAACTGCGTTAAACTACCTAAAAGACTAAACAATTAGGCGATGACGATTATGTTGACGAAAGCATTTAAACCAACGAGGCAAGCATCATGACAGCCAAAAAAATTGTAAAAAAAGTAAAGTCTTCACCTGTCAAAGCTAAACCCAAATCTGCACCTGTAGCTGTTACGCCTGAATCTGTTGACACAGATGAATTTTCACAGGACACGTATTCTAATGACAATGTATTCCCTATCGTTGGTTTAGGTGCCTCGGCTGGCGGTCTTAAGGCGTTCGAGGCATTTTTTTCTGCCATGCCACCCAATAAAATGCCAGAAATGGCTTTTGTATTGGTTCAACATTTAGCCCCTGATCATAAAAGTATCCTGACCGATCTGATTAGACGCTACACAACAATGCAAGTATTTGAAGTGACCGATGGCATGGTTGTGCAAATTAATTGTGCCTACATTATTCCGCCTAATTATGATTTGGCTTATTTAAAGGGTAGGCTACATTTGCTTGAGCCCTCTGCACCGCGCGGTCAGCGCCTGCCCATCGATTTCTTCTTTCGCTCACTGGCACAAGATCAACGTGAGCACGCTATCGGCATCATACTGTCTGGTACTGGCAGCGACGGCACTCTGGGCGTACGCGCCATTAAGGGTGAAGGCGGTATGGTGATGGTGCAGGATATAGCATCCACCGAGTTCGACGGCATGCCGCGCAGTGCTATCGCCACTGGTTTAGTCGATTTTGAGCTGCTGCCAGCAGAAATGCCAGCTAAATTATTGGCTTATGCTAAACATGCATTTGGCAAGCTTACACATGCTAAGATTTCTGTTACACCTGACACGGGCAGTACACGTAAAAAAATATTTATATTATTGCGTGCACAAACTGGTCACGACTTTTCTCAATACAAACCAAGTACCATTAACCGCCGTATTGAAAGGCGTATGGCGGTGCATCAGGTTGATTCAATTGACAATTACGTTAAATACTTACAGCAAACACCCGCCGAAATTGAAGCATTATTTCGTGATTTGTTAATTGGCGTAACAAAATTCTTTCGTGATACTGAAGCATTTCAGGCCTTAGAAGAGCAAATTATTCCTGCGCTGTTTAAAGATAAACCTGCAGGTTCAGTCATCCGTGTTTGGTCAACAGGCTGTTCTACTGGCGAAGAGGCTTATTCAATTGCCATACTTTTACAAGAGCACATTGAGGTAACCAAGAAAAATTTCACCGTGCAGTTGTTTGCGACTGATATTGATAGCCGAGCAATTGCCACAGCCCGCGCTGGCCTTTATCCAGCAAGCATTGCTGTTGATATTACGCCGCAACGTTTAGCGCGTTTTTTCTTAGCAGAGGCCGATGGCAGCGCATACCGCATTCATAAAGGCATTCGCGATATGCTGATTTTTTCTGAGCAAGATGTGATTAAAGATCCGCCTTTCTCTAAACTGGATATGATTAGTTGCCGAAATTTGTTGATTTATATGAGTGCAGAACTGCAGACAAAGCTTATTCCACTATTCCATTTTGCACTTAAACCGTTAGGCATTCTATTTTTGGGTACTTCCGAAGGCATTGGTGATTTCAGTACATTTTTTACTGTGTTAGACCGCAAAACTAAGCTTTATCAACGCAAGGAGCTGTACCTGAGTGCAAATAGAAACACCTTGGGTAGCACTTTGGGTGGAATTTTGCCACCTTTATTTGATACAGGAACATCGCTTATGGCAAACAGTGTGAAACCTCAATCTACACCAGTGCCTGCAAAAATGTCACTAAAAGAACTCACTGAACACACGCTGTTACAAAAAATTGCACCCGCGAGTGCGCTAGTCAATGAGCACGGTGATATTTTGTATCTGCATGGCAGAACAGGCATGTATCTTGAGATGAATTCAGGTGAGGTTGGGGTGAACAACATCTTAAAAATGTCGCGTGAAGGCTTGCGCCGCGACCTAACTTCGGCATTGCTTTCAGTGGTTAAAACAAAAGTCACTGTGCGCTCTATGGGCATACGCGTTAAAACAAATGGTCATTTTACCAATGTGAATTTAACGGTTTGTGCGGCAACCTCCTCTGCGGCATCAGGTGGTAAAGCTAGTTTAGAATCAAAAGGTTCTAATGTAAGTAATAAAGCCAGTGCAAGTTCAGAAACCAATTTATATTTAATTATTCTGGAAGATAGTCCAAGCCCCATTATTAAAGGCGCACAATCAGATAATCCAGCCGATAGGATACAAGAAAAACTGCTTGATATGGACGCAGAAGCACGTATTGATGCGCTTAGGCAAGAACTGCGCGCCAAAGACGAATACTTGCAAACCACGCATGAAGAGTTAGAAAGTTCTAACGAAGAACTTAAATCCTCCAATGAAGAAATGCAATCGGTAAATGAGGAGTTGCAATCAACCAATGAAGAGCTGGAAACCTCGAAAGAAGAGCTGCAATCGGTGAATGAGGAGCTGGCGACTGTCAATAATGAGCTACAAACTAAAGTAGTTGATTTGTCGCGCGCCAATAACGATATGAATAACCTGTTGGCAGGTACTGGTATTGGTACCGTTTTTGTTGATCATCAATTACGTATTTTGCGTTTTACGCCAGCGGCTAGCAACATTATTAATTTGATATTAAGTGATGTTGGCAGGCCTGTAGCCCATATTGTCTCCAATTTAGTGGGTTACGATAACTTGGTTTCAGACACACAATCAGTACTCAATTCATTAGCACTTAAAGAAGTGGAGGTGCAGACTAAAGAAGGTAGTTGGTACGCCATGCGCATTCAGCCGTACCGTACACTGAATAATGTGATTGAGGGTGCTGTGATTTCTTTTGTGAATATTTCAGAGATGGTTCAAGCACGCACCGCGTTAAAAAAAGCCAGCGACTTAGTCCGTTTGGCGGTAGTGGTGCGAGATGCGCACGATGCTATTACTGTGCAAAGCATGACTGGCCAGATACTCGCTTGGAATCCAGGCGCAGTCAGGATGTATGGGTGGAGCGAAACGGAGGCATTGAGCATGAATGTGCGCGATAGGATTCCACAAGAATTGCGTGAACCAGCATTGGCTACTTTAAAACAATTGAGCCAAGCTGAAATTTTGGAACCGTATCTAACCCAGCGCATCAATAAACAAGGTGCTATTTTAAAGGTTTCAATCATATCTACCGCCTTAATTAATGAAAGTAGCGATGTGTATGCGATTGCAACCACTGAACGCTTGGTTGGTGAAAAGCGCTGATGACTACCAATCAGAAACCGCCTAAAAATGGAGCTACTAAGGAAAACACTTGGCAAAGGCTTCGCGTTAGAGCCGAAGCAAGTTTTAGGAAAAGATTAGATACATCACTCCCCAATCCCTTGATGCCAGAAGCTGACAAAAGATTGTTGCACGAATTGCAAGTGCATCAAATTGAACTGGAAATGCAGAATGAGGAATTGCGCGAATCTAATAATGCGCTTGACATTGTTCGCACCCGTTATTTTGATCTTTATGATTTGGCGCCAATTGGCTATTTAACGCTTAACCAGCATGGTTTAATTCAACAAGCTAACTTAACGGTGGCTAGTTTGCTTGGCATGGTACGTAGTTCGCTAATTAAACAGCCGCTGTCTAAACTGATTTTAAAAGCAGATCAGGATGTTTATTATTTGAGCCATAAAAAATTGATTGAAAGCGGTGACCCGCAATCATTCGATTTGCGAATAGTAAAAAATGATCACACCGCATTTTGGGCTAATCTGGTGATTACACTTGCCAATTCCCACAGCAGCGACAATGACAATGAATTAGAACTACGTGTGGTATTAAGCGATATTAGTGCGCGAAAGCAAGCTGAGCAGGCATTGCACGCGGCTGGGCTAATCGCAGAGAAAGCAAACCTAGCAAAATCAGAGTTCTTATCCAGCATGAGTCATGAACTGCGCACACCGCTTAATGCCATACTGGGCTTTGCCCAGCTAATAGAATCTGGCGTAACGCCGCCGACAATTGCTCAAAAGCGAAATGTCGATCAAATCCTTAAGGCTGGATGGTATTTACTTGAGCTAATAAACGAAATACTCGATTTAGCCGTCATCGATTCTGGTAAAGTTTTGCTATATATGGAGACTCTATCCTTGGCAGAAGTGTTGAATGACGCTGAAGCCATGTTGGAGCATCAGGCGCAGAAGCGTGGCATTAATATGCTATTTCCACGCTCTGATGTCGCTTGTTTTGTAAAAGCTGACCGTGTTAGGGTTAAGCAAGTTTTTGTTAACCTACTATCCAATGCCATTAAATACAATAAGCCTAATGGCTCTGTGACGGTAAGTTACATTGAAAAAAGTAATCAACGTATTCGTATCTGTATAGAAGACACTGGCGAAGGATTAACGCTTGAAAACATGGCGCAACTTTTTCAGCCTTTTAATCGGCTTGGCAAGGAATCTAGCGAAGAAGAAGGCACAGGAATAGGGCTGGTCGTGTCTAAACGGATTGTAGAATTAATGGGTGGAGAAATAGGCGTGGAAAGCACTGTCGGAAAAGGCAGCGTGTTTTGGGTTGAATTTGATTTAACAGATGCACATTCATGAATTACTGGCGCATTAATAGGCTAATAATCAGACTTGTATAATCAAGCTTAAGCCATGATTGCAACGATTTTTTTAGCAATATCTTCTGGCGATAAGACAAAATCAATACATCCACTATCAATCGCACTCTCAGGCATATCTGGCTGAATAGCCGTACTCAATTTTTGCGCTATGGTAATGCCGCCTACTTCTTTTATCTCACATAGCGCCGCAGCACCGTCACCATCGTAGCCAGAAACAATAACAGCGATTAATTTACCCTGCCAATAGTCGGTCATTGAACGTAGAAAAACAGTGATCACGTCAGGCCAGCCTCTGGGTTTTGATATTGGTTTAAGCTGGAACTTTCCGTGAAGAACATGTAAATCTCTATTAGGGGGAATGATGTAGACTTGATTTGGTTCAATAACCAAATCTTCAGTGATTAGATTAACCTGCATTGTTGTGTGATTAGGCAGAATTTCATGCAATGAAGTAGGCATGGTTCTTATATGGTTAACAATAACGATTGCCACACCTATATCACAAGGTAGATTTTCCAATAATCTGATATAAGCATCTAGACCACCAGCTGAGCCTCCAACACAAATAACGGGGAAATTTTTGTCAGTGACGCTCATTTTAAAAATCCAAGTAATAAGCAGCATATTTGTCGTTTTTTTAGCATCAAATTACTCCCGTCAGTAAAAAATCTTTTTTGTTTAAACTGTATTTTAAAACTAAAGTTATCATTGCGAGCCAAAGGGTTTAATTTTGGCGTGGCAATCCAATTTTAGCATCATTGATATGGATTGCCACGCCAAAACCTTTTTGGCTCGCAATGACTGGTTGCAGCTTTTTAGTTTACAGACTTAGTTTGCAGGCTTAATTTGCAGGCTTAATTTGCAGATAGCGCATTCGATAACAATTTCGCTGTCACATCCACAATCGGTATCACGCGCTCATAAGCCATTCTAGTTGGGCCAATCACGCCTAGCGTACCGACCACTTGGCCATCAGCCTCATATGGCGCTGTGACCATACTGCATTCGTCCAGCGGCAAATAACCACTTTCACCACCTATAAATATTTGGATGCCTTCGGCGCGTTGACTGTTGTCTAGCAGTTGCATCAATGAAGATCTACGCTCAAAAATCTCGAACAATTTGCGTAGGCTATTCACATTAGTAGAAAGTTCGTCAATATTCAGTAAGTTGCGTTCACCTGCAATCACAACACCATCGCCACCATCCTCATGGATATTGGCTTGCAGGGCGGCGCTCATCAGCACGTTCATATCGGTTTGCATTTGTTGCAGCTCTTGGTGCAGTTTTTGTTGCACTTCATCAAAGGTTTGGCCAGAAAAGTTGGCGTTAAAATAATTGCTGGCCTGTGTGAGCTCGCTAGCCGAATACGGTTTTTCACTTAAAATAATGCGGTTTTGCACGTTGCTGTCACTGGTGACGATAATGACCAATATTCTTTTTTCAGTCAGTGGTAAAAACTCTAAATGCTTAAAAGATAATGTTTTTCGCTTAGGTATCATCACCAAACCCGCAAACTGGGTCAGTTGCGACAGCATATCGGCTGCGCTATTAATCAGCTCCGACTGGTTGGGCGAGCTTAAGCCGCTTTTAAGTTGATTCACCGCTTTATTATCTAAAGTTTGCACAGTTAGCAGCGTATCGACAAACAGCCTGTAACCTTTTTGCGTAGGAATGCGTCCAGCCGAGGTATGTGGGCTGGCGATAAAACCCAAATGTTCCAAATCGCTCATCACATTACGAATGGTGGCCGGGCTTACATCTAGGCCACTATGCTGCAATAAAGTGCGCGAGCCTATCGGTTGACCATCACTAATGTAATGCTCTACCAAAGTCTTTAACAATATCTGCGCGCGTTTATCCATTCAATGCATTTTTTTAAGAAAATTACAGCGTTGGGCGGTGCTCATAATCCTCATGTACTCAAATGTACATTCCAGTTCTTGCGCGCCGTCCGCCTTGTACTTCATCTTAAAAAATTTGCATTGATGAAATTACAATAACACAACGTATTTTGCCCGATTTAGTGCTTTGATAATAGTCCATTCTTATGATTTAATTCGGCTATGTCTACATTTAG
>JANMBK010000182.1:0-2309 GCA_031360365.1 Methylophilaceae bacterium | reverse complement strand
TTTTCTAAAAATATTGATAGAAATGACTCGGCTGAATTTAAAAAAGCGTTAGGTAAAGTCGAGTTTATAAAAGTGGTATCAGAAGCCAGAATGGCGTTTCTATTCAGTCTAGGAACTTGGTTAATCGTATTTTTTGCGCCTGATATTAGGATTTTAAATTGGCTAGGACGCGCGCTAGGAGAAAGCTTTGTGTTATTAATTTGGTTTAATATTTTACTGTTTTCAGCAAGTTTATATCTTAGTCCTCAGCACTCTAAATTTGCTGTCATTGTTGTATTTGTACTGTCTGTTGGAGTTTGTTTTTCTATGGGAGGTATAGCGCATGCACGGCTTGCCACTAAAATCAATGATAATATAATTCGTAGTGATTTTTTAGTTGTGATAACAAAAGAAAACGGAAAATATGTAGCTGTAGCGAACCCTGTTGAGATTCCATTTAATACTGGTTTGAAGAAATATCTTAGCTTTCTCAAATAGCTTTTTCAAATAGCGCTAAATTTAGATTAAAGGAATTAATGTGCTTGATAAAAAACTTAAATGGGGAATTTTAGGCGCAGCAAGGGTGAATGAGCGTTTGCTTCCTGCGATTATCGAAGCGTCGAACTCCCAATTAGTGGCGATTGCCAGCCGGCGTGCAAGCGCGGCGAAAGCGACACTAGAAAAATATGCACCTAATTACGATGGTTATGTGGCTTGTTATGACGATTTAGAAAGCCTAATTGCAGACAAAAATGTAGAAGCGATTTACTGCCCGATGGCGAATGAAGAGCATGCTGAATGGGCGATTAAGGCGATTAATGCAGGCAAGCATGTGTTGATTGAAAAGCCGATGGCGACGACTTTACAAGATATTGATGCGATTGAAAATGCCGCCAAAAAAGCTGACGTAAAAGTCATGGAAGGCTTTATGTATCGCTTTCATCCGCAACATGTGTGCGTTGCCGAGCTTGTAGCCAGCGGCGTGATTGGCGATATTTTAAGCGTGCGCTCTAGTTTCTCGTTTTTAATGCGCGAGGTGCGTATGTACCGCATAAATCGCAGTATGGCCAATGGCGGCGGCGCGTTGTGGGATATTGGCCCTTATGCGATTCACACGCTACGCTGGGGCATGGGTTTAAATAACCACGATATAAAAACGCCGTTTGTAGAACCGTTAAGCTGTATTGCAACGGCTAAACTTAACGAACATGGCGCAGATATTGTCACCAGCGGCATTTTAGATTTTGGGCAAGATACAAAAGGCCGCGCGCGTTTTGGCCAATTTGATATTAGTTTTGAGCGCAGCCGCAAATCAGAGTTTGAGTTAATTGGCGATAAAGGCTGGCTAAAATGCCATACGGTTTGGGTGTTTGACAAAGATATTCCTGTGATAAGTTGGGGCAACGATGCAGGCGAAAGTGGCGAAGAAAAGCAACAACCCGCCAACCACTTTACCCTAGAGATTGAACACTTTAGCGATTGCGTGTTGAACAACAAAACACCATTGTTAAGCTTTGATGATGCGCGAGGAAATTGTAATGCGCTCGAAAAATGTGTTCTGGAAGCCAATATCCATGCAGCTTCCAGAGCATCGAAATAATGTGATTTAAAGCCCTGACATTGGTATAAAGTTTGGCAAGGTTTTGATGCGGTTAATCCATTTTACAACATGCGGATACGGCTCTAGCGACACGCCTCCCTCGTAAGAAACGCCAATGTAGGGCATGCAAGCAATATCGGCAATGGTGCAACGCCCCAATTCTAACCAATCACGGGTAGCCAAATGCGTGTTCATAATGCCCAAAATGCGCGCGCTAATTTCGTGCGCGGTTTCGCGGTTTAAAGTGTAGCCAAACTTATCAATTAGCCACGCATCGCCCGGGCCGTGCATCACATTATTCACGCTGCTTGATAGCCACTGCGTGACCAAAGCGCGTTCCTTGGCATCACTTGGATACCATGCCTCAGCTTTATGTTTGCTGGCCAAATACACCAAAATGGCCATTGAATCGCGCAAAATAAAACCATCATCATCCAAAATGGGAATCTCACCAAATGGGTTGATGGTTAAATAAGGCGCACTTTTATGCTGCCCTGCCATAAAATCGACCGAAATCAATTCTATGGGTTGACCGATGAGCGCGCAAAATAAACGCACTTTGTAACAGTTGCCAGATGGCTCTAAATCGTGCAGTTTTAACATAAAGCGCTCCTAAAAAATTAGTATAAACACTATTCTAGTATTGCCGAAAACTGCGATATGCGCAATAATTCAATATTCAAAATTTTTGATTTAATTCGTTCAAACGGGCGTTTCGCTAACTTGTATT
>JANMBK010000154.1:0-3876 GCA_031360365.1 Methylophilaceae bacterium | reverse complement strand
CTTTCTATTACGGATGCCCCCGTCTGGTCTCCAACCAACGGGAACCACCACCCCACTGTTGATTCCTGAAAAAATCTCTCGTGATTTAAAGCTGTTTACTTAATGATAAAAAAATTCTAAAAGAAAAGTATATTCAGAGAGCCTACAGATATAGGCCGCTGGTGTGAGACCAGGCGTTTACGGGTGTGACAGTGGGCTTACGGATGGATTAGCCGAACACCTACAGAGGCTGAAAAAAATGGGCAGCAATAAAAACATGCCTAGCATGCGTAAACCATAGATGGAGGCCAAACTAATGGTTGCGCGCGTTTCGGTACGCGTCATTTTTTCGGAAATTTGCATTATTGTTTGGAAGTCTTTCGAATTATTGCGTATATTAACAGGTTGCCTAGCATTTAGAAAAAGCATGATGGAATTTATTAAAATCCGCGGTGCTCGCACCCATAACCTCAAAAATATTTCGCTAGATTTGCCTCGAAATAAACTCATCGTCATTACAGGTTTATCGGGCTCTGGTAAATCTAGCTTGGCGTTTGATACGCTGTATGCAGAAGGCCAGCGTCGTTATGTCGAATCGTTATCTGCTTACGCGCGGCAATTTTTAGCACGTATGGATAAGCCCGATGTCGATTTAATTGAAGGTTTATCGCCCGCCATTTCCATTGAGCAAAAATCCACTTCGCATAATCCACGTTCAACAGTAGGTACCGTCACAGAAATTCACGATTATCTGCGTCTATTGTACGCACGCGCTGGTGACCCGGAATGTCCTGAGCACAATATCAAGCTGGAAGCGCAAACGGTAAGCCAAATGGTAGATGCCATTTTAAAACTGCCAGAAAATACCAAGCTGATGATTTTGGCGCCAGTGGTAAATAATCGTAAAGGCGAACAATTGGATTTGTTTGAAAACTTAAAAGCGCAAGGTTTTGTGCGACTGAGAATAGATGGCAAAATTGTCGAAATGGACGCCCTCCCAAGTTTGGCCAAAACCACCAAGCATAGTGTTGATGTCGTTGTAGATAGAATAAAAGTGAACGTGGAATTAAAACAGCGCATTGCCGAAAGCTTAGAGACCGCGCTGCGCTTGGCTGATGGTAAAGCAGTTGCACTGGAGATGGATAGCGATAAAGAACATCTATTCTCTGCCAAGTTTAGCTGCCCTGTATGTGATTACTCACTTGCTGAGCTAGAGCCGCGCCTATTTAGCTTTAACAATCCGATGGGCGCCTGCCCCAAGTGCGACGGCTTGGGCAATATTAGCTTTTTCGATCCTAAAAGAGTCGTCGCTTTTCCTACCCTTTCACTCGCCAGCGGCGCGATTAAAGGTTGGGATAAACGCAACCAATTTTACTTTCAAATGCTGGCAAGTTTGGCCGCGCACTACAATTTTGACCTTGAAATGGCGTTTGAAGAGTTGCCACTGCATATTCAAGACGTGCTGTTAAATGGCAGCGGGCGTGAAGTTATTGCGTTTAAATATTTAAACGAGCGTGGCACATTTTTTGGCAAAACGCATACGTTTGAAGGTATTTTAAATAATCTGCAACGCCGTTATCGTGAGAGCGACTCATCCGCCGTACGTGAAGAGTTGGCAAAATACCTGAATAACCAAAGCTGCCCAGAATGCGCTGGCACCCGTTTAAGAATTGAAGCGCGTCACGTAAAAGTGGGCGGGCAGAATATACATGATGTTTGTAGGATACCATTAAAGCAAGCGCTTACTTTCTTTGAAAAACTTGAATTAAAAGGCGCTAAGCTAGCAATCGCCGATAAAATCGTCACCGAAATTCAAAACCGTCTGAAGTTTTTAACCAATGTGGGGCTGGAGTATTTATCTCTTTCGCGCTCTGCTGAGACGCTATCTGGCGGCGAAGCACAACGCATTCGCTTGGCCAGCCAAATTGGCAGCGGCCTCACTGGCGTCATGTATGTGCTGGATGAGCCAAGTATCGGCTTGCATCAACGCGATAATGACAGGCTGCTAGAAACGCTAAAACGTTTGCGTGATATTGGCAATACAGTCATTGTGGTGGAACACGATCACGATGCGATTTTAGAGGCTGATTACGTGGTGGATATTGGACCGGGCGCAGGCGAACACGGCGGCCAAATTGTGGCAGAAGGTACGCCACAGCAAATAAAAGATAATCCAAAATCGCTGACTGGCCAATATTTAAGCGGCAAAAAACAAATTGAATATAAACGCGCACGCACCAAAGCCGACCCCGCACGCTGGCTAAAACTTAGCAATACCACTGGCAATAATTTAAAAAATGTGTCGGTAGAAATCCCAGTTGGTTTGCTTACCTGCATCACTGGTGTTTCTGGCAGCGGCAAATCAACCTTAATTAATGACACCTTATATCGCGTTGTTGCGCAGCATTTGTACGGCAGCAATACAGAACCCGCGCCCTTTGGTGAATGCGAGGGTTTAGATTTTTTCGATAAGGTAGTAGATGTAGACCAAAGCCCAATAGGCCGCACGCCACGTTCTAACCCAGCCACTTACACCGGCTTATTCACACCGATTCGGGATTTATTTTCTGCCGTGCCAGAAAGTCGCGCGCGCGGCTACGGGCCTGGCAGATATTCGTTTAACGTAAAAGGTGGCCGTTGCGAAGCCTGCCAGGGAGATGGCGTGATTCGTGTAGAAATGCACTTTTTACCTGATGTTTATGTGCCATGTGACGTGTGCAAAGGCCAACGTTACAATCGTGAAACCTTAGAAATCAATTTTAAAGGCAAAAATATCCGTGAAGTGCTAGAGATGACAGTGGAGCAAGCGCACACATTTTTTAGCGCGCAACCTGTCATTTCGCGCAAGCTTAAAACTTTATTAGACGTGGGTTTGGGCTACATTACGCTCGGCCAAAGTGCCACCACGTTGAGTGGCGGTGAAGCGCAACGCGTGAAATTATCCTTAGAATTAAGCAAACGTGACACAGGCCGCACGCTATATATTTTGGACGAACCAACGACTGGTTTGCACTTTGCCGATATTCAGTTATTGTTAGATGTGATTCACCGTTTGCGCGATGCGGGCAACACGGTCATTATTATTGAGCATAATTTAGACGTGATTAAAACTGCCGATTGGATTATAGACATGGGGCCAGAAGGTGGCGATGGTGGCGGCTTGGTGATTGCAGAAGGCACGCCAGAATCTGTAGCAGAAAACAAAAAAAGTTATACTGGAAAATACTTAAAAGCGCTTTTAAACTGATACGAGAAGAAAATGATGCTCTGTAGGCCGCATGGATACTGCTTCGCAGAGCATCAAAATAAGATGCGCTAAAATCTACTGGTAATACGCATAAGCAAATACTGCAAGCATTGCTAGTACCAGTACTATCTTAATCGCTAGCGCCAACACAAAACCCAATCCAGCAGCAATGCCAACTGTCGTTAATTTGGCAGTATTCACATCGGTTGTAGCTTCTTTAGAAGCACTTATGTGTGAAATCAGCTCACCAATAATGGCGCCAATGGCAGGGCCAATAATCAAGCCAACTATGCCGCCAGCGATGCCAACAATAGCCCCAATACCTGCGCCCCATAGCGCGTATTTACTCGCCCCTACTTTTTTGGCAGTGACAACAGATGCAAAAAAATTCACCGCCCAAGCCATGGCAGCAATAGCGCCAATAATGACCATGGTTAAAATACTCACTTGGTCGAAGCCACCATGCCAAGCGGCCAGCAGCAAGCCCGCAAACACTAAGGGCACGCCAGGCAACATGGGCAACACTGTGCCAGCAATGCCAACCACCACCAATAAAATTGCGACTATTATTTGCCAATCCATGACTATTCTCCCTATTGTTAAATTTAAGGTAATTCAGCGAAGCGCATGCGTGCCTGTATGGTTGCTGT
>JANMBK010000087.1:0-2624 GCA_031360365.1 Methylophilaceae bacterium | reverse complement strand
CCCACGTATCGACGCCATTCGTAGTAAAATGACTTGTATAGAAAAAACCGAATATACGACGGACTATCATGATCCAGAAAAGCGCTCCATCGCCAACGCCGTTCAAATTTTCTTTAAAGACGGCACCAGCTCAAACAATATCGCCGTGGAATACCCAATCGGCCACCGCCGCCGCCGTGGTGAAGGCATCCCAGAGTTAGTTAAAAAATTTAAAGTGAATTTAGCGCGCCGTTTTGATGTAAAAAAACAAGCCGATATTTTGGCGCTTTGTTTAGACCAAAGCAAGCTGGAAGCCACTTCTGTAAATGACTTTGTGGATATGTTGATGGTTGATTAATCACCTCACCGTCATTGCGAGGGCAAAGCCCGTGGCAATCCATAATTGCTTTGATAGCTAACTGTGGATTGCCGCGCTGCGCTCGCAATGACAATCTGGTTGGTGTGCAAGATAAATCATTTTGCACACCCTACTCTTGCTCGGTCAGCCGATATCGCTCAAAACAGATACGATTAGCACAAATGAAATGATAATACTAACTACAACCCAGCAACGAGCAACAATTGCCCAAAACCAATGTGAAGTACGAAATGCACATCGCCATACAGAGACCCAACAAAATACCTGAACTGGAAGGCTTGCTAAGGCAGTAAATAACAAGTTAGATGACATAGCGATAAGCTTAAATATTACAAATGCCAACAAGCCTAAAAGCCAAAAAGCTTTCCAAAGACGTTCCTTCCCGTACCAGTATCGCCCTAAAAAACCAAGCTGGGTCTGGTCTATCATGGCAGGACTGCTCAATCCAAGATGTGCAGTGACAGTGCTTCCAAAGCCACTAATGTTTCTTAGCAAAGACTCGGCAGGAATGTTGGTTATTTTATCTGCTGAAGCAATACTAGAATGATTTTCATTTGGGAAGTTAAGACTATCCTCTGACAATCGTTTTGATTGATTTTTTGCTAGAAGGAAAGCAAGAAACCCGACAACCAAAACTACAAACCACTGAATCAGAAGCATTGGGACATTTACAATTGCAGCTATGGCCCCACGTTTGGGAGGTTCGAAAAACCAACCATAGCCCATATTGGAAATGACTCCATTACGAAGGCTTAGTTGAAATGGTGGATATACTAGCATCGCCACTATTATTGTAATTACTGCTACCAATACCCATTTTTGATTTTGATTCATTAAAACATCCATAATTAACCATTCCTAAGTTGATTTAACGCCTGTTCCAACCGCTCCACCGCAATCACTTCCAACTCTGCAATCTTGGCTTTCGCGAGCGTAGGGTGTGCAAAACCTGTCAAGTAATTTGCACACCGATTATCTAAATTATTCACCATACGCCCCAACTAAGCTGCCGACAAAACTTTCATAAGTAATATTCAAGCCTTCATGCAGCCGCTTTATCATAGCAAGTGTAGGGTGTGCAAATCGTTTTGTATTTGCACACCGTTTATCCAAATCATTCACCAAACGCCCCTTTTTCATCAAAACCACCCCAATTCTCATCCACCATGCCTTGCGTCAAGTATTTGTGAAACGTGCTGTGCGGCCAATCTTTTACTTGTTTCACATAGCCATGTTTTGCTGGATTGTAGTGAATATAATCGACATGGCACTGTAAATCAATGTCATCTCGTATTTGGTGCTCCCAATATCGTCTTTGCCAAATGCCTTTTTCGCGGTGCTTAATTTTGCTGTTTGACCGCTTTTGATTGGCGCTAAAATTGCGCGAAAAATTGCTTTTAATCATGCGCCAACGTAACGCATAATCGCCATCATCTGCGGGCATTTGCCATATTGCGTGAACGTGGTCTGGTAAGATGCAAATAGCGATGGTGTTGAATGGATGCAAGGCATTGGCAAGTTGATAGGCTTAACGAAACCAGTCAATATGGTCAGTTAATAGGCGGGTGTTGCGTTGTGCCAGAGTTAATGTGAAAAAGTAGGTGGCGCCAGCGGTTTGGCTTCTGATGTAATTTGGCATAGTTAGATTTTAATATCAATGGTAATGGTGTGCAAAGTAAATCATTTTGCACACCCTACAGCAGAGTGGTGAAATTAGCGTGCAAATAAAAGCTTTTTGCACACACTACGACTAGGGTAAAATGTGGTTTTATTGAACCGCTGCTTGAAAGCTTTTTTATGTCACTTACCACCCTGAACGCGCTATCACCTCTTGATGGTCGCTATCAAACCAAACTTGATGCTTTAAGACCATATTTTAGCGAATATGCGCTGATTAAACATCGCGCTTGGGTAGAGGTGGAATGGCTGAAAGCACTATCTGCAGCGAAGGATTTGCAAGAGATTGCGCCGTTCTCTGCTGACACCATTAAAGAGTTAGATGCTGCAATTAGCCACTTTTCTGAAGCAGATGCTGCCCAAGTAAAGGCAATTGAAGCCACCACCAACCACGATGTAAAAGCGCTTGAATATTGGCTTAAAGAGAAGTTCGATAGCAATAGTGAGATCAAAAAAGCCAGCGAATTTATCCACTTTGCTTGCACATCAGAAGACATCAATAACCTATCGCATGGCTTAATGTTAAAAAATGCGCGTGATACGGTGATGTTGCCATTTTTAGCTGACTTAATAACACGACTAACTGAGC
>JANMBK010000080.1:0-3930 GCA_031360365.1 Methylophilaceae bacterium | reverse complement strand
GGTGATGAGCGATAAAATGCCGTAAACGTTGCCAGGGTTAAGCGCCAAGGGATGATGTCCAACCGAAAAAACTTCTTTCATGGTGTAGAGCGGACTGGTACCAATATCGCCAAACACTACGCCCAATGCGGCAAGTGCCATGGCGGGTAAACGGGTTTTGTGAGGGTTGTTATTATCCATGGCTGAGTTTGTCAAAGCGAATCGCTATTATCAGTCAAGTTAAAAAACTTATCCATAATATTTTGGGTAAATTTTGGTTGGGTTTTTCATTTTTTACATTTTAGATTGTTTGGTTGGTAGTATTTTTAAATTGCGTGAAGCAGATTTAACTATAAACACCAACATAAATAACCAGCGTGAATAAACTGATGTTCTGTAAGCCGCATATATATTGGCTTGCAGAGCATCATAATAATTAAGACATATTAGTGCATTATTTTAATATTTCTTTTTTATAACGTGTTTTTATGCCTTGTTGCCATTAAACTCAGGAAAATACTGGTGCCAAGCAGCATAACCACCACCGCCAACGATACCGCTACTGGAATTTTAAACCAATCTACAATTAACATTTTTACGCCGACAAATATCAACACCACCGCCAAGCCATATTTAAGCAAATGAAAACGCTGTGTCATATCTGCCAGTAAAAAGTACAAAGCACGCAAGCCTAAAATAGCAAAAATGTTAGAAGTAAACACAATAAATGGGTCGCTGGTAATGGCAAAAATTGCGGGGATGCTATCCATAGCAAAAATCACATCAGAAAACTCGATGAGTACCAGTACCAAAAACATCGGCGTAAACCAACGCACACCATTTTTCATCACCCAAAATTTATCGCCGTGATATTCGTCAGTGACGCGCACATGTTTCTTAAGCCATTTTAATATTGGATTGTCGGCCAAATTGGGCTCATGCCCTGCAAATATGAGCATTTTGATACCAGTAATCAGTAAAAATGCGCCGAAAATATATAGCACCCAATGAAACTGCGCTATGAGCCAAGCGCCGAGCAGAATCATTAATGCACGCAGCACAATGGCGCCTAACACACCGTATAGTAATACACGTTTTTGAAACTGTAGCGGCACCGAAAAATAGGTAAAAATCATCACAAACACAAAAATGTTATCCATTGCCAACGTTTTTTCTAGCAAATAACCTGTGAGATATTCCATGACTTTAGTGTCGGCAATGGCGCGGCCCGCGGTTTGATCTAGCCAGCCCCATAACCCAGCGCCAAATAATAAAGCCATGGCAAACCATACCAAAGACCAAGTTAATGCTTCTTTTGTGCTGACTTTTTGCGCACCATATTTGCCTAGTAATAACATATCAATGGCTAACATCGCCACCACAAATATGGCAAAACCAGACCACATCCACCAAGTGGCAATTGATTGCAGGCCGCCCATTGTTTCTAATTCGTTCATATTATTGTGCCATTAAATTCAAAGCGTAATGTAGTGCATCCAGCACCCCGATGATTGCAAGTATATAACTAGTTTGGGCTAAACTATTATAGATGTTTTAGTTTGGAAATTTTGGCGTTAGCTGTACCTTTGCCAAAGGTCAGTCTCACCTCGTCGTTTAATGCTAATTGCCCAGTATCGCTCACTACTGTGCCATCCATATTTTCTACCATGGCATAACCGCGCGCCAGCACGTTGTGCGGATTAAGTTGCGCTAGACTATTTTGCAAACTTATTAATCGCATATTTTTTGTTTGTAGATGCCCCTGCATGCCAATGTCCATGCGGTGTTGAAGCTGCTTAATTTGATTTGCTTTCATTTCAATTTGCTGTAAAGGTGAAATTAAACGCTTACTCAAATAGTCGAGTCTTTGTACATGGCTCTGCAAGCCAATATCCATGCGCCTTTCAAGCCTGCTCCAAAGATGATGTAACTGTTTCTTTAAAGTTTGTACATCTTGGCTTGCCAGCTCGGCAGCGGCTGTAGGCGTGGCGGCGCGCATATCCGCGACAAAATCACAAATGGTAAAATCGGTTTCGTGGCCTACGCCCGAGATGGTGGGAATCGTGCATTCATCAATTGCGCGCGCCACAATTTCCTCGTTAAATTGCCACAAATCTTCCATGCTGCCACCGCCGCGACAGATAATTAGCGTATCCACTTCAGCACGTTTATTAGCATTGTGAATAGCCTTGGAGATCAATACCGCTGCGCTTTTGCCTTGCACGGGCGTGGGGTAAATAATGATTTGGATGGCAGGGTTTCTGCGTTTCAAAGTGGTTAACACATCACGCAAGGCCGCTGCATCTTTTGATGTGACAATGCCAATTATTCTAGGATATTTGGGTATATCTTGCTTGTAAGCCGCATCAAATAAGCCTTCGTGAGCGAGTTTTAATTTTAACTTTTCAAACGCTTCAAACAGTGCGCCTAAGCCCGCTTTTTGCACAAATTCTACGGTTAATTGAAAATCACCACGCGCCTCATACAAACCCACTGTGGCACGCGCTTCAATTTTGTCACCTTCACGCGGAGTAAAATCGACATAACTATTGCGGCCTTTAAACATGACGCATTTCACCTGCGCTGCGCTGTCTTTCAGCGAAAAATACCAATGCCCACTGGCGGCGCGGGTAAAGTTGGAAACCTCGCCCGACACCCAAAATAAAGGGAAAGTTTGCGTGAGTACCTCAGCCGCTAAACGATTAAGCTCACTTACAGTCAGAATGTGTTGCGGACTGGGTAAAGTCGAGCTTTCGAATAAATTGAGTTCTGCCATACTGCTTTATCTATTACAATTATTAATGATTGAATTATAGGCGTATACCAACATGATACAAAAAATATTCTCAGGCAAATCAGGTTATTTAATGGGCTTTGTGGCGTGCTTCGGCATCGTCATATTGGCTCTAGTGATTCAAACTATTTACAAATTAGAGCCTTGCCCGCTGTGCATTACTCAGCGCATGTTTTTTATGGGTTTGGGTGTGCTGTTTTTAATTGGCGCGTTTATAAAACCTACTAGTTTATTGCAGAAAATATTTACTGGTTTACAAGTGCTTGCTGCGCTGGGAGGTGCGGGTTGGGCCATGCGCCATTGGTATTTACAAGCGAATAAAGAGAGCATGATTGCCGACTGCGGTGTCGGTTTTGATTACATGTTCGAGAATTTTCCGCTAGAAAAAATGTTTAAATTGATATTTAAAGGCACGGGTGATTGCGCTGCGATTGATTGGACGTTTTTAGGCTTAACTTTACCGCAATTGGGATTAATCAGTTTCGTAGGGCTAGGCGTTTATGCGGTTTGGCTAGGCTTTAAGAAAGCATAATGATGTATAAAACATTAGACGACTTTGTAGGTAACACGCCACTGGTTAAGTTACAGCGTATGAACCCTAATCCCAGCAATACAATTTTGCTGAAACTAGAAGGTAACAACCCCGCGGGTTCGGTAAAAGATAGACCTGCCTACAGCATGATTACGCGCGCAGAGGCGCGTGGCGAAATTAAACCTGGTGACACACTGATTGAAGCGACATCCGGCAATACAGGCATTGCGCTGGCGATGGTGGCTGCGATGCGTGGCTATAAAATGGTATTGGTAATGCCAGAGAATCAAAGTATTGAGCGTCGCCAAAGTATGAAAGCCTATGGCGCAGAGCTGGTGTTAACGCCTAAAGATGGCAGCATGGAATTGGCGCGTGATGTTGCGCAAAAAATGGCTGCAGAGGGCGAAGGTATTGTGTTGGATCAATTCGGCAACCAAGATAATCCACTGGCGCATTACGAAACCACGGGGCCAGAAATTTGGCGCGATACAGCAGGTAAAATCACCCATTTTGTGGCCAGCATGGGTACTACTGGCACCATTATGGGTGTTTCGCGCTATCTAAAAGAGCAGAATTCTGCTATTAAAATTATCGGTGTTCAGCCCGAAGAGGGCGCGCAAATTCC
>JANMBK010000039.1:0-2605 GCA_031360365.1 Methylophilaceae bacterium | reverse complement strand
CGTGCATATGGAATGGGTGATTTGCTCCAGCGCGTCCTCAATGGGGTGCGCAAAGGTGTACATGGGGTAAATACACCATGCATCGCCCGTGTTGTGGTGGTGCGCGCGGCGCACGCGATAAATGGCAGGGTCGCGCATATTAATGTTGGGCGATGCCATATCGATTTTGGCACGCAATACCATGCTGCCATCGGCGTGTTTGCCATCGCGCATTTCGCGGAACAGCTTTAAATTTTCTTCTACTGTTCTATTTCTATACGGCGAATCTTTACCCGCTTCAGTCAGCGTGCCGCGATTAATGCGCATTTCATCTGCGGTTTGCTCATCTATATAAGCGTGGTCACCCATAATGAGCGCCTCTGCTGATTGGTACATGAACTCAAAGTAATCGCTGGCGAAATACAAGTTACTTTCGACCGTATTATTTAAACCAATATTCTCCCAGCCAAAGCCAAGCCAATGCACCATCTCGGTGATGCTATCGACATATTCTTGGCTCTCTTTTTCTGGGTTGGTGTCGTCAAAGCGCAAATGGCACACACCGTCGTAATCACGCGCCAAGCCGAAGTTAAGGCAAATGCTTTTAGCATGGCCAATGTGCAAATAACCATTTGGCTCGGGCGGGAAGCGTGTGCGAATTTTGGCAGTATCTACTTGGCCTGCCGCTTGGTGTGCCGCATCACCTGGGCTACCTGCCCATTTTTTTGTAGCGAATTTATTTTCTGCTAAATCGCGATCGATAATGCCGCGAATAAAGTTTGAAGCTAACGGGATTGGTTCTTTTTCTGACATAGTATATTTTCAATTAATTTTCGCTTATTTTACACTGTAATTTTCGTCGGAATGACGATGTGTGTAAGAAAGCAGTGCCATGTTAAACTTGAGTTAATATGAGTACGCTTACATTTCCCGTTTTAAATGTGCTTGCCGATGGTCAATTTCATTCAGGGGAGGCGCTTGCACAGCAATTTAAAGTAACACGCGCCACTATATGGAATGCGGTTCAGCATGCAGAAAATTTAGGTATAGAGATTTTCTCGGTGCGTGGCCGTGGCTATAAACTGCCAATAGCAATCAATTTGTTAGATAAAAATGCGGTGCTAAAAGCCATTGGTGAGCAGCGCGCTTGGTTTACGCTAGAAGTACTGGATGAAGTGAACTCAACCAATACTTACTTGATGCAAAATAAGCATGCCGCGCATGCTACTTGTGTAGCGGCGCATGTGCAAACCAATGGCAAAGGTCGGCGCGGCCGCACTTGGGTTTCGCAGCTTGGAGCAAGCTTAACCTTTTCATTGTTGTGGCGTTTTCAATGTGGCGCTGCGGCGCTATCAGGTTTAAGTTTATGCGTGGGCGTGGCGTTAATACGTGCGCTACGCGATTTTGAGGTGAACTCGGCACAGCTAAAATGGCCGAATGATGTATTAGTAGATGGTAAGAAGTTAGCAGGTATTTTAATTGAGCTGCAAGGTGATTTAGAAGGCCCAAGCATAGCGGTGATTGGCGTGGGTATTAATTTGGATTTTAATTCAAGCCTGCCAAAAAATATGCTGGAAAGTATAGACCAACCCGCGATTGATTTGGTGAGTGTTAAAGCAATAGACCAAAACGCATTATTGGGCGCTATGTTAAAGCACTTGGCTGATGTGCTGAGTGGCTTTGAAGCAAGCGGATTTGTTGCGTTACGCGATGAGTGGCTAAGTTACCATGCTTACGAAAACAAGCCAGTACGCATGTTATTGCCAAATGGAACTGACGTTAAAGGCCAAGTGCAAGGCGTTGCAGAAGATGGTATTTTATTGGTGGAGACTGCACTTGGTTTGCAGCGTTTTTCTGCGGGAGAGATTAGCCTGCGAGGAGTGGATTAATGTTATTAGTGATTGATATTGGTAATACCCGCACCAAATGGGCATTGGCTGATGCTACTGGTCGTTTGCAGGATGCAGAAGTCTGTTTGAATTCAGATATCGGTAAGGAAAATTTTCCCATTGCGCAGGTGACAAAAGTGATGGTTGCCAATGTGGCAGGTGAGGCGATGGCGAAGCAGCTTGGCCAATTGCTAAGCCCTTTGCCAGTACATTTTGTAGCTGTCAAAACAAACGCATGCGGCGTTAAAAACCAATACGCTGCTAATTTGGGCATAGACCGCTGGGCCGCTCTAATAGCGGCTTGGCACCGTACTAAGCATGCCACAGTGGTGGTTAATGCGGGTACGGCAATTACTATTGACGCGCTTGCCGATGGGGTGTTTTTAGGCGGCACTATTATGCCGGGTTTGCACTTGTTGCGCGCATCGCTCAGGCAAAATGCTGCGCAACTTGATGTGGGTGATGGTGCTTATGCTGAGTTTCCCATTAATACCTCAGACGCGGTTGAAACTGGCTGTTTAAACGCAGTATTGGGCGCGATCCATTTAATGCAAAAGCGTTTAGAAAAACGTAGCGGCTGGCTGCCAAAACTAGTTATTAGTGGTGGCGACGCGCGTCATATTGCACAGGCTTTAAACGCGCAGTCTGCAAATACAGGCACAAAACAGGTTATCATAATAGAAAATTTAGTACTGCAAGGTTTAGTGTTGCTTGAAAAAGGAACGCCATAAAAGTAA
>JANMBK010000061.1:0-12367 GCA_031360365.1 Methylophilaceae bacterium | reverse complement strand
GCAACAGGAGGCATTGTCTGATGAAAATACACAAAGCGATAAACAAGCTAGTGCTGTTAACGCGAGTTTAATTGGCGAATATACCGAAAAAATTAAAGCTAAAATTCGTGGCAACGTGAATAAGACGCTGTGCGGCGATGGCAATCCAGAAGTTACTTTTGACGTCAGTGTGCTCCCTACAGGTCAGCTGAGTGGCAATCCTAAATTGATTAAATCAAGTGGTAACCCAACTTGTGATGAGGCTGCAGAGCGCGCCATTATTGCCTCTGAGCCTTTGCCTTTGCCAGATGATGCTAGCTTAAAAGCGCAATTTAAAAATTTAAAACTAAAATTTAGACCAAATGACTAGCTGTTTGTTGGTTGTAAGCAAAGCGTAAAAGTTGTAATAAAGTGTAAATCGTGTGGCGTAGCGGCGCGTTTTGCAGTTAAATTTGCATGAACTTTTTTAACTACAAGACACTCTTCAAGTAATAAGAGAAGGAAAGCCTATGAATATATTTCGTTGGATGTTTTTTGGTGCAATTTTTTTCTTCAATGTCATCGCCCAAGCTGCTTTAGAAATTGAAATCAGCGGCGGCGGTGCACAACAAATCCCCATTGCCATTGTGCCGTTTGGCGGCGCAGCCAACACTAAAGATAATATCAGTGAAATTATAGTAGCCGATTTAAGCCGCAGCGGCTTGTTTCGCGTACTAGAAACCCGCGGTATGGCCAATTTGCCAACTGCGCCTGGACAAATCAAATACGCCGAGTGGACGGCCTTGCAAGCACAAGCGGTGACAGTGGGTAATGTTGAAAGCCTTGGCGGCAAATTAAAAGTAACGTTTCATTTAATGGATGCATTGAAACAAACGCAACTGGCAGGTATGGATTACCAAATTTCGCCCAACCAAGTGCGCGCCACTGCGCACAAAATTGCCGATATTATTTATCAAAAAATGACAGGCCAATCTGGCTTGTTTGCGAGCCGCATTGCCTACATTACCAAAACTGGCAAACGCTATGCGTTGCAAGTAGCCGATGCCGATGGCTTTAACCCTCAAACCGTGGTGTCATCGAACGAGCCTATCATTTCTCCAGCATGGTCGCCCGATGGTACAAAGTTGGCCTATGTTTCGTTTGAAAAGAAAAAGCCAATTGTTTATGTGCAATCGCTCACCAGCGGCAGCCGCCAAGTGTTGGCTAATTATAAAGGCAACAACAGCGCACCTGCTTGGTCGCCCGACGGTAGTAAATTGGCGATTGTGTTAACTTACGGAGCTAACTCGCAGATTTATACCATTTCATCTAGCGGCGGTGATTTAAAACAAATCACCAAAAGTACGGCGATTGATACCGAACCAACCTTCTCCCCCGATGGCAGCCAAATTTATTTTAGCTCTGACCGTGGTGGCAAACCGCAAATTTATAAAGTGCCAGCAAGCGGCGGCAGCCCAAGCCGCGTCACTTTTGAAGGTGGTTACAATGTTTCACCACGTTTTTCACCCGATGGTAAAAGTTTGGCGTATATTCGCAACGATAGCGGCGCATTTAAAGTGGCTTTGCAAGATTTAGCTAGTGGCCAAGTACAAGTTTTAAGTGAAGGCAGCCAAGACGAATCGCCGAGTTTTGCACCAAACGGCCGCGTGATTTTATATGCCACCAAAGTACGCGGACGTGGTGCATTAGCAGCGGTTTCGTCTGACGGCAAAGTGCGCCAGCGCTTAAAAGACAGCTCTGGCGGCGATGTGCGTGAACCTGCTTGGGGTCCGCTTGCGAAATAAATATTTTATGTAAGCGCCCTATTTCAAAATGATTTGTTTTAAAATTATTGAACAAGTTTAGCCATTATTGGCATCATATAAGGAGAGAACGATGAAGCAAGAAATGAATTTTAAAGCAAAGCTACTAATGGTTGCGGTGGCTTCTGTATTTTTAGTGGCCTGTAAAAGTACCCCTGTTACACCTGCTAAAGTAGAAGATAAAAGCCCAACAGCGACTGCAGGTGATGCAGCTACGGATGGTGCTGATACTGGCGCGATTAAAGAGGTTGCGATTGATAGTAATGCCAACAGTGCTGGTAATAGCGCGTTGAAAGATCCAAATAACATTTTATCTAAACGTAATATTTATTTCGATTACGATAGTGACGCAGTAAAAGCGGAATACCGCCCGATTGTAGAGGCGCATGCTAAGTATATGCTAGCGAATGTCAACGCAAAAATGATTGTGCAAGGCAATACAGATGAACGTGGCGCACGCGAATATAACTTATCGCTTGGCCAACGCCGTGCAGTAGCGGTTAAAAAAGCGCTTAATTTATTGGGTGTAAAAGATAGCCAAATTGAAACCGTTAGTTATGGTGAAGAAAAAGCCACGCAAAATTGCAGCGGTGAGGCTTGCGATAAAGACCGTCGCGTAGATATTGTGCACGAAGGCGACTAAGCAATGCTGGCAGTAAGAAAAATAGCTTTAGTTGGCTTCAGTCTTTTTGCGCTCACTTCTTTCACTTTTTCTAACATGGCGCATGCCGCCCTGTTTGACGATAAAGAAGCGCGCAAAAAGATTTTAGAGCTAGAGGCTAAGCAGCAAGTGAATCATGACGCCAATATAGCGGCGATTGCTGAGCTTAAAAAACGTGTTGCGGCTATAGAGGCCATCGTGCAAGGTGGCGGTTTGGCCGATATGCAAAACCAAATTGAAGCGCTAAAGCAGGAAGTGGCTAATCTAAAAGGCGATTTGGAAGTCGCGCAGCATCATTTAGAAACCACGCAACAACGCCAAAAAGATTTGTATACCGATACTGACACACGCCTGCGGCGCATTGAAGGCGGTGTTACCACTGGAACTAATGGCGGCGCGCCAACAACTGCAGAAAATGGCGCTTCTGGCGCTGCTGCTCCAGTAGTTGTAGAAGAAAAAGATGTGAAAGCATTTGCCGAGGCTGACAGTTTAAGCAAATCTGCCAAACATAAAGAGGCTTTTGCCGCGTTTGATGGTTTTTTAAAAGATTACCCCAATAGCAAACTAGTACCAGATGCCTTATATGGCATGGGTTACAGCCAATATGCGCTTAAAAATTACAAATCTAGCATCGCCACCCAGCAAAAAGTCATCGATTTGCACCCTGCTAGCCCCAAAGTGCCAGACGCTATGTACAACCAAGCCAATAGCCAAATACAGCTAGGACAGGTAGCCAATGCTAAAAAAACCTTGCGTAGCTTGGTCGAAAAGCACCCAAGCGCAGACATTACCCCTAGCGCACAAAAACGCTTAAAAGCGCTAGAAGGCCTTAGATAACCACATTTTAATTGCATTAAAACAACTGCCCTGTAAGCCGCATAGATATTGGCCTGCAGGGCATGTTTTTTTGTAGCATAAACATCACTTAAGACTAAATGCCAACTATCCCTCAATTATCGTTCACTTTTTACAAGCGCAGCACCATTGCCTTGGTGATTTTTGCACTGTTTAATATTATCGTTGGACAATTTACCAATATTGATTTAATGATACAAGATTATTATTTCGATACCGCAACTCAGCAATTCCCTTGGAAAAACACTTGGTTCGCAAAAGACTTCATGCATGGCTACGTCAAATATGTCATCACCGATATTGGGCGTTTATTGTTGCTGGTGGTGATACTCGATTTTATTTTTTCTTGGCAGAAGCCGTGGCGCTTTATCAGCCAATGGCTGGGCATTAGGTTGCGTTTTGTCGCTATTGCATCTTTGTTAATTGCCACGCCAATTTCAATATTTAAGCATTTTTCTGCGCTACACTGCCCTTGGGATGTGACGCGTTATGGCGGATTTGCGCCTTTTTTGCGCTTGTTCGATACGGTGCCTAGCGCCATGCAGCCGGGCCATTGCTTTCCAGCAGGGCATGCCACAGTGGGTTTATGGCTGGCGGCATTATGTGTATTTTGGCTGCCACACAAACCAAAAACAGCTTTTGCTGTCTTTTTGGCAGGTTTAAGCGTAGGCTTCGCGCTTGGTTGGGTGCAGCAAATGCGCGGCGCGCACTTTTTGTTTCATACTTTGTGGTCAAGTTGGTTTGCCTGCTTAGTCATTTTAACTATGGTAAGCCTCATCAAATCATTAAATAAGGCAAGCTAAAATAAACTTTTATGACATTAAACTTTAAAAAACTGTGGCAAGCGCCTTTTACGCAAACGCGCATGATTGTGCTGGTGGCGCTATTTTTGATGCTTACAGGAAACCGCGCCTTGTTTGGCCGCATTTTACAGGTGTATCCTGCGCAACTGCATAATCTGCCATTTTTAATCTCGTTAGCTTTGTTCTTTACCAGCCTGACTATTTTATTTTTGCTGGCAGTTTGTCACAGTAAACTCACACGTTGGTTGCTGGCATTTTTTCTGGTGGCAGCAGCGTTTGCCGCTTATTACATGGATCAATTTGGTGTGATTATAGACACCGTGATGCTGGAAAATATTGCGCAAACTAACGCGCAAGAGGCGTTGGGCTTAGTTAGCACCACCTTTATATTACGGGTAATATTGATGGGCGTTATCCCTGCTTGGTTAGTGCTTAAATACACGCCAAAAGCCAGTGCAATTTGGCAAGAATTAAAATCGCGATTACTGGCAATGGGCGCATTATTACTGCTGTTAGCGGCAGTTATTTTGCCATTTACCTCAGGCTATTTTAGTTTTATGCGCGAGCATCGCGTAACGCGGTTTTATGCCAACCCGACTTATTTTAGTTACTCTACGTTTAAATATGCAAAAGAATTATTGCAACCAACCATCTCAGAAACCTCTATTAAAATTGAAACACTATCAGCCAAAGATGCAGTTAATCTTGATACTTACGAGCACCATGAGCTTGTGATTATGGTGGTGGGCGAAACCGCACGCGCAGATCGTTTTTCACTTAATGGTTATCATAAAGAAACCAACCCGTTG
This sequence comes from Methylophilaceae bacterium, assembly GCA_031360365.1. GTDB lineage: Bacteria > Pseudomonadota > Gammaproteobacteria > Burkholderiales > Methylophilaceae > Methylotenera_A. The sequence continues at coordinate 7,458 of JANMBK010000061.1, read as the reverse complement.
TTGGCAAAAGAAAACATTATCAGCTTTAGCAATGTCAGCTCTTGCGGCACTTCTACTAGTGTTTCAGTGCCTTGCATGTTTTCTGTATACGGCCGCAAAGATTACGATAAACAAAAAGCCCTAGCCACAGAAAACGCTTTAGAAGTGCTGGCTAAAAATAAAGTAGAGGTATTGTGGCGCGACAATAACTCAGATTCAAAAGGGGTGGCGATTCGCCTGAAATATGAAGATTTTAAAACGCCCACGCTAAACCCAGTATGCGATAAAGAGTGCCGAGACATTGGCATGTTAAGCGGTTTAGATCAATACATCGCCGCCAGAAAAGATAAAGATATCTTGATTGTATTGCACCAAATGGGCAACCACGGGCCCGAATATTATCGGCGCTATACGCCAGAATTTGAAAAATTTAAACCCATGTGCATGACTGGCCAGCTAAGAGATTGCAGCCAAGCAGAAATTGATAACAGCTACGATAACGCCATTTTATACACCGATTATTTTTTATCTGAAGTGATTCAATTTTTAAAAAAATACGATGGTGACCGCGAAACTGCCATGCTATATGTGGCCGATCACGGTGAATCACTCGGTGAAAATGGCTGGTATTTGCACGCTGCGCCGTATGCCGTTGCGCCAAAAGAGCAAACGCATGTGCCCGCAATTTTGTGGACGGGGCAGCATTTTGATTTTGATATTGAACAAGCTAAACCATTTAAAGATTATGCATTTAGCCATGATGATTTATTTTGCAGCTTATTGGTGGCGTTTGAGTTGCAAACTAAAATCTGCGATAGCAAACACGAAATGCTGATGCAAAATAGCGATATCAAAGCAGATAACTTAAGCAAACAAAAATAATAGCTTCGCTCTATATAAAATAATAGCTTCGCTATAGATGCTCTGGAAGCCAATATCTATGCGGCTTGCAGAGCATGTTTTTTTACAGCGAATGTTTTATGTCATTGTTTATATGATTGAATATTGAATATTCGCGCTAAAATAGCATCAAATCACAGCTGGTATTTTAATTTTTACATCATTCATGGCATTAAAAATATACGAAATTTTTCATTCACTGCAAGGTGAAACCAGCCGCGTTGGCTTGCCAACTGTGTTTGTACGCCTCACAGGTTGCCCCATGCGCTGCACTTATTGCGATACCGAATATGCATTTAGTGGCGGTGGCAATATGCAGATTGCTGAAATATTAAGCAAGGTTTCCGAGTTTGGCACCCAATATGTCACAGTCACAGGCGGCGAACCACTGGCGCAAAAAGAGTGCTACGCGCTGCTACAAGTCTTGTGCGATGCGGCTTACAGCGTATCGCTAGAAACTGGCGGCGCCATGGATATTGTGCCTGTGGATGCGCGGGTTTCAATAATTTTAGACATCAAAACGCCTGCTTCGAATGAAGAAAAAAACATGTTGTGGGGCAATGTAGAACACGTAAAAGCTACAGATGAAATCAAATTCGTCATTTGTAACCGTGCCGATTACGATTGGGCAAAAGCCAAAATGGTTGAATTAAATTTAATCGAGAAATGCCAGATTTTATTTTCACCCAGTTATCACGATTTAAAAGCAGAAACCCTAGCAAGCTGGGTGTTGGCAGATAAATTACAAGTGCGTATGCAAGTGCAAATGCACAAAATTTTATGGGGCGAAAAGCAAGGCGTATGAAAACACATCAGAATAATGAAGCAAATAGTGCATTAAGCACAAGCTTAAATAAAGTACCAGAACTCACTTTAATTTTTTGGGTGATAAAAATCCTTGCCACTACTTTAGGTGAAACGGCGGGTGATGCACTATCCATGTCTATGGACCTAGGTTATTTGCTTAGCACCGCCATTTTTGCGGTCATTTTTTTGGTTGCCGTCGTCACGCAAATTAGGGCTAAACAATTTCACCCTTATTTATATTGGGCCACCATTATTGCCACCACCACAGTCGGTACCACGCTTGCCGATTACGCCACAAGATCACTTGGCATAGGCTATACAGGCGGCTCTACACTATTGCTGGGGCTGTTGTTGGCATCATTATTGGTTTGGTACAAAACACTAGGCTCGGTTTCCATTAATAGCTTAAGCTCACCAAAAGCTGAAATGTTTTACTGGGTTACCATCATGTTTTCGCAAACCTTAGGCACTGCGCTGGGTGATTGGACAGCAGACACAGCGGGGCTTGGTTATTTGGGCGCGATGCTTATTTTTGGTGGGTTGTTAGCAGCCGTAGTTGCCGCACATTATTTGTCAAGATTATCTAAAACCTTACTTTTTTGGGCTGCTTTTATCCTCACTCGCCCGCTTGGCGCGGTTGTGGGTGATTTTTTAGATAAACCTATTGCCCAAGGCGGTTTAGCACTCAGCCGTTACACGGCATCAATCGCGCTAATAGTCATTATTATTGCGTGTATTTTATTTTTTCCGCAACGCGCGGCCAAAAGTGCTAGTCATTAGCACCTGTAATTGAAAATGAATAGTGTGAAAAATCCGAATAAAAAAGCGGTTGTACTTTTATCTGGTGGACTAGATTCTGCCACTTGCTTGGCTATTGCAAAAGCACAGGGTTTTGAGTGCTATTGCCTCAGCTTAGATTATCACCAGCGCCACATTGCAGAGCTGCAAGCCGCGCAGAATATAGCATTACAATTGGGCGCAAAAATGCACAAAACAGCGCAGCTAGATTTAAGCCTATTTGGCGGCTCTGCGCTTACTGATGATACGATTGCCGTGCCAGAAAGTGCCGCTAATACTGCAATACCTGTCGGTATTCCCGTCACTTATGTGCCTGCACGCAATACCATTATGCTGTCGCTAGCCTTGGCGTGGGCGGAGGTGCTGCAAGCGCAAGATATTTTTATCGGTGTGAATGCGTTGGATTATTCGGGCTACCCCGATTGTCGTATCGAGTACGTGGCGGCTTTTCAGCAAATGGCTAACTTGGCCACCAAATTTGCGGTAGAAGGTCAAAAAATTACCGTGCATGCGCCATTAATTGCGTTGACTAAAGCAGAAATTATTGCCCTGGGCACTAGGCTGGGCGTGCCTTACAGCGCAACGGTTTCATGTTATCAGGCTAACGAACACGGTGCAGCTTGTGGGCGTTGTGATTCGTGCCGCTTACGTCGTGAAGGCTTTCAAAAAGCGGGCATCAGCGACCCCACCTTATATACTGCATAAAAATGCTTAACCTGCACATTTATGCTTGCCAAGCTGCGCGAAAATAACGTATAATCCGCGCTTTTCAGTTAAAGTTTATTTGAGAACAAGATTATGGTCGTTATTCGTTTATCTCGCGGTGGCTCTAAAAAGACTCCATTTTACAATGTTGTTGTGGCGGATTCACGCAATCGCCGCGATGGTCGCTTTATTGAGCGCGTGGGTTTTTACAACCCATCTGCAAAAGTAGCCACCGAGAGCTTGCGTATTGACGAAGCGCGCATCACGCATTGGAAAAGCAATGGCGCACAATTGTCAGATACGGTAACTCGTTTGGTAAAAACGCATGCCAAAGGACCAGAAGCAATGATGGCTGGCAAAGTTAAAGATGCACAAAAAGCAGAAGCGAATAAAGCTAAAGCAATCGCCGAAGCCGCAGCAAAAGCAAAAGTAGCCGCAGATGCTGCTAAAGCAGAAGTCGACGCTAAAGCTGCTGCCGATGCGGAAAAAGCTGCAGAAGAAGCCAAAGTTGCTGCAGAAGCGCCTGCAGTAGAAGAAGCACCAGTTGCAGAAGCTGAGGTTACTGTTGAAGAAGCGCCAGTTGAAGCTGCTGCAGAAGTTGTTGAAGCAGCATCAGAAGCACCAGCCGCTGAATAAGTTAGAAACACCTGCAGACTTGGTGATTATGGGGCGCATTGTGGCGCCCTATGGTGTTTTTGGGTGGCTAAAAGTGCTGCCAGAAACCGAAGAGTTAGATGGCTTGCTCGATTACAAGACGTGGTGGATAGGTAAAGATAACGATTGGCGCGAGCTAAAAGTGGAAGAAGCTAAAATCCACAACGATGTGCTGGTGGTAAAGTTACAAGGCATTACCGAGCGCGATGGTGCGCTGGCTTGCAAAAGCAAGCAGGTGGCGGTGCCTAGGGCATTGTTGCCAAAGCTTAAAGGTGACGAATATTATTGGTCTGATTTAATCGGGCTCAATGTAAAAAATTTACAAGATGTAGATTTTGGCAAAATAATGGATGTATTTGCCACTGGTGCCAATGATGTGATTGCAGCTAAAAGTGAGTCTGGCCAAGAGCGCTTAATCCCTTATATTGAGGGTGCGATTATAAAAGTAGATATGGCGGCAAAAACCATGTTGGTGGACTGGGATGCAGAGTTTTAAATGCTGATTTTTAATTAAAGATGCGCTTCGATGTTATTAGTTTGTTTCCTGAAATGTTTGATGCCATTAGCAAATACGGCATTACCAGCAGGGCGCTAGATAAAAAGATTTATGTTTTAAATGTGATTAACCCGCGTGAATTTACCGCAGATAATCACAAAACGGTGGATGATAGGCCGTATGGTGGTGGTCCTGGCATGGTGATGCTGGCCGAGCCGCTAAGCCAAGCGATTGGCGCTGCTAAAGCTTTGAATAAAAATGCAAGCGTGATTCACTTATCGCCACGCGGCAAACCGCTAACACACGAAAAAGTGATGCAATTAAGCCAGCAGCAAGGTTTAATTTTGTTAGCAAGCCGCTACGAAGGTGTAGATGAGCGTTTGTTGGAGTCGTTGGTTGATGAGGAATTGTCGATTGGCGATTATGTGTTAAGTGGCGGTGAGTTGCCCGCTATGGCGTTAATAGATGCGATTGTGCGGCAATTGCCCGGCAGTTTGGGTGATGCAGATTCGGCGACCCAAGATTCGTTTGTAAACGGATTGCTGGATTGCCCGCACTATACTAGGCCAGAAATAGTTGAGAATAAAGTGGTGCCTGAGGTTTTATTATCAGGCAATCACGAAAAAATTAGACAGTGGCGATTAAAACAATCGTTATTGCTAACAAGGGCGAAACGCCCAGATTTATTGGCCGTAAGGTCGTTGACGAAAGAAGAAGCTCGACTGCTACAAGAAGGCATTAGAGAGCAGGAACAAGCATCTTCATAATTTAAAAGGAACGAAAGAGAACAATATGGCAGATATTATTAAAATGTTAGAAACGGAAGAAATTGCCCGTTTAGCTAAAAAAGTACCTACATTCGCCCCTGGCGATACCGTGGTTGTAGGCGTAAACGTGGTTGAAGGTACACGTAAGCGTGTGCAGGCTTACGAAGGCGTTGTGGTTGCCATTCGCAATCGTGGCTTAAATTCATCTTTCATCGTGCGTAAAATTTCATCTGGAGAGGGCGTAGAACGTACTTTCCAAACTTACTCACCTGCTATTGCTAGCATCGAAGTAAAACGCCGTGGTGATGTACGCCGTGCTAAACTGTACTACTTGCGTGAGCGTTCAGGTAAATCTGCGCGTATTAAAGAGAAATTAGTCGCGCGTGAAAAAGAAGTGATGGCGCCAGCTGCTGCTGAATAAGCATTTGCAAGCTAAGTTTGTATAAAACCAAAGCTTAAAAAAGCAAAACCCCAAAACTGAAATTTTTGGGGTTTTTTATCGCCCATGTTTATTGTTATTCTAGTTTGTTGCTGGTATATACCATATAACCATTTGTTATTTGCATTCAGTTTAAAATTCTAGTTTAATAAACATATTAAAATAAATCATAAAATTATGTCAAAAAATAAACTTCCATTGCAATACGATGCTGTTGTTGCAGCCCCATTTGGGGCGGTTGGTATTCATATTCAAGGGGTACAAGTGGCCATTGAATTGCTACCTGAAAATCACCCCTTAAAGCCAGCCGAGCATAAAATAGCCGCAAAAGTGGCTAAGCAAATTGAGGCTTATTTTAGCAATGCGCGCAACAATTTTAACCTGCCTGTTGTGTATAAAGGCACGCCGTTTCAGCGTCGTGTTTGGCGAGCCATTAGCGCCATTGCCTGTGGCCGCGTGGCCACGTATAGCGAAATTGCCGAGCAAATTGGTAGCGGCCCGCGTGCGGTGGCCAATGCTTGCGGTGCAAATCATCTGCCGTTAGTGATTCCGTGCCACCGTGTGGTGGCCAAAAATGGCATTGGTGGTTTTATGAGCGGCCAAACCGAAGGCATTAAAATTAAAACTTGGCTGTTAAAACATGAAGGCAATACCTTTAAAAATAACAAGCTGGTAAGGCCATCACAGCTTGACTAAAAGTAAGTCGGAATCTAGCCAGCTCGACGTGGTTAAGCTTGAGTCGGTTCAATTAGGCGCTGTTCAATTAGATAGTTTTATTGATCACCTCTGGTTAGAAGATGGACTCTCAAAAAATACCCTCGAAAGTTACCGCGCCGATTTAAGCCAATTTAATATTTGGTTGGGTTTACAAAAAAAAAGTTTTCAAAAAAGTGATTTATTGAATGCAAGCCAAGCTGATATTCAACAATATCTCGCGTTTAAATTTCCACAAAGTAAGCCACGAAGTATTAGCCGACTTATCGCCAGCATGCGGCGTTTTTATCGCTATGCGTTGCGCGAGAATTTAATAAGCACCGACCCCACGCTGCAAATCGAATCACCCAAATTACCGCGCAGCTTACCCAAAAGTTTAAATGAGCAAGAAGTAGAAGATTTGCTCAATGCGCCCAATGTGCTTGATTCTAATGGTCTGCGCGATAGAGCGATGCTAGAGCTGCTGTATGCCAGCGGTTTAAGGGTTTCAGAGCTGGTCACGGTTAGAGTGAATGAGGTTAGCACGCAGGATGGCGTGGTGCGCGTGACGGGTAAAGGCAGCAAAACAAGGCTAGTGCCCATGGGGCAAGAAGCGGCCGATTGGATAGACAAGTATTTAAACCATGCCCGCCCAGATATTTTGCAAAAGCGCTTATGCGATGCACTCTTTGTGACTAATCGTGCAAGCGCCATGACGCGGCAAGCGTTTTGGTATTTAATCAAACGTTACGCGCTGCTGGCAGGCATCACCAAACATATGAGTCCACACGTTTTACGGCATGCCTTTGCCACGCATTTGCTTAACCATGGTGCCGATTTGCGCGTAGTGCAGATGTTGTTGGGGCATGCGGATATTTCAACCACGCAGATTTATACGCACGTGGCGCGGGAGCGCTTGAAGCAGTTACATAGTGTGCATCATCCAAGAGGGTAATTCCTTCGTCGTCATTGCGAGTGTAGCGCGGCAATCCAGTTTTATTGCATTGATAGAGAAAAGCAAAATCGAGGTTTTAGTGGTGTTAACCTCGATTTTATTTTATTGCATTGAGACTACGCTTGCTAAGCAGAAGGTGATGTAAAACAAGACATAGTGACAGGCTGTAACATATATGTCATTCTTATGGCTAAATATTAAAAGTTGATAACAATTTATGGCTAAACCAAGAGTATTTATTAGTTCAACTTACTATGATATGAGG